>CAZNQI010000135.1:0-4703 GCA_964575375.1 uncultured Faecalibacterium sp. | reverse complement strand
TTCGTTCATATCTGCGGCAAGAGATATGTTGACAGAGTAGAGGATGTAACAAAGGTTACCGTATACTCAAATCTCCCTGAGGTTGAGCTTTTCTTAAACGGTGAAAGCCTCGGCAAGCAAACAAGCGACGTTCACTTCTTCTATTTTGATGTACCGAACAAGGGCGAAAGCGTACTCACTGCAAAAGCAGGAAGCTGTACAGACGAAAGTGTTATTCGTAAGGTTGACACCTTCAACGAAAGCTACCGTCTCAAGGAAAAGGGTGCTGTTCTCAATTGGTTCGACATCACCGAGGTTGAGGGCTACTACTCTCTCAACGACAAGATGGGTGATGTTCTTCGCAGTGAAGAAGGCAGAGCTCTTTTCCAAGGTATGATGGCTAATGCAGGTATCGGTGCCGGTGCAACAGCAGCGGGCTTTGAAATGAACGAGGGTATGATGCAGATGATGAACGGCTTTACCGTTATTCGTCTCACATCACTTCTCGGTATGACAGGTCTTAAGGTTACTAAAGAGCAGCTGCTTCAGATGAACGCAATGCTTAATAAGATTAAGAAAGTGTAAGTTAATATTCAAGGTACTGCCCACTAAGCGCATACCAAAAGGCAAAACAAAAGCAGATGTGTTTCAGCTTAATTTTTTACTGAAATACATCTGTTTTATTTGTTATATGGAATTTTGTTTTGCTATATAAAAATAATTTTTGCTTTTTTAGACGCTTTTTCGCCCTCTCGGAGTATAGAGTAAAAACGAAGCATACACAACATTTTACAAAAAACTGTTCACGTAATTGACAAACAAAGAAAAATAATATAATATAATTATATCTGTATGGCTATGTCCTAATTTGCGGTTGATTTTAAAAAGTCAAGTGCTTAAAAAAAGTCGCAAGACTTCGTCGGTGAAGTATCAGCTTCGCAGACTCAAACACGACTTCTGCATTTAAATATCAACCTTTTATCGGTACAGAGCCATCTGTATATTAATCTTTAGGAGGATTACGTTATGAAAAAAACACTCTCACTCTTATTATGTGTGATTCTTTGCTTCAGTTGCCTTACTTTAACGGTTTGTGCAGCAGATGAACTCACCATAGCCGTTGCAAACGATTTGCACTATTCACTGCAATATGCAAATAAAGATTACCCTACGAGAAACGATAACACAGAAGGCTATTCTCACGCCGCAGCAACAGGTCAGCTTTACACTGAATCTGCAGCCATAATCGATGCTTTCTTCCAAAGAATCATTGAAAACAAGGATTCCTTCGACTTCGTTCTTCTCCCCGGCGACCTTGTAGACAAGGGAACTGTTGAAGAAAATCAAATTTTTGCCGCTATCCTTAAGGAATACGAGGATGCTTTAGGCTTACCCGTTTACGTCGTTCCGGGCAACCACGACCTTTATTATACCTCTGCAGAAGAGTTCGCTTCAATTTATGCTGAATTCGGTTATAATGAAGCTATAGCAAGGGACACTAATTCTGTTTCTTATGTTGTAGATTTAAACGATGACTACAGACTCCTTGCTGTGGACAGCACAGAACCGGGCGAGGGCAGAAACGGTATAACTGCAGAAAGAGTAGCTTGGCTTAAAGCACAGGCTGAAAAAGCTCAAGAGGACGGCAAAAAGGTTATCGCCATGATGCACCATAATCTGCTCACACACTTCATTTTTTCAGAAATAGTTCATAACGGTGCTGCCGTAGAAATGAGCAAGGGTCTTGCTGACGCATTTGCAGAAACAGGTGTTAAATATACCTTCACAGGACACTCACACGAGCACGATATTGCATCTTACACAAACGATGACGGCGTTACTATTTACGATGTTTTGTCATCAACCATAAACGCATATCCGTGTCCCTACAGAGTAGTTAAATTCACAGATGATGAAGTTGACATCAAAACTAACTTCATCGACAGTATCGATACAACAAATCTTCCGACAAATCTCGAAGCCGATGTTCTCGAATTGAGAAACACTAACTTCCACGAATACGCAAAGAATTGCTCCTATATAGGTCTTTGCACTATGATTGATTCTTATATTACATCCGAAAGAATTACATCTATGCTCGGCATTACAAAAGAGGACAACGAAGATGTTTACAACATCGTGTCCAATGTTTGCGAAAGACTTAAGGAAGCTCTGATTCTTCCTCTTTATATTGAGGACGAAACAAACGGTAAAACCAGCCTTGAAAGAATTACTATTCAAAACGGTGGCCTAAGCTATCCCGAAAGCGATTACAACAACTTAACAGAGCTTGCAATAACTATTTACCAGGCTCACGTTTTCGGCGATGAAAACTACCCTATCTACAGCAATGAAATGTGCATCGCATCAAAGGCTATCGCTTCTCTTCTTTATTACACTTTAAGTGATGTTTCAAGCGAAGACTATGCTCTTATTCTCAATTTCCTTGCAGAAAAATTAGATATTCCTTTGCCTGTTGACTTTACATCATACATATCTACGGAAATCAAAAAATACGAGGGTGCCGAAATTCTTGTTTCAGCAGCTATTATGCCTCTTTTAACTGAAATTTCTACCGATTTCGGCCCCGAGGACAACAATGTAACTCTCCCCGGTTATTCACACTTAATTGAAGAAGAACAAGAGCTCACATTCTGGGAAAAAATTATTGAATTCTTCCAAAAAATAAGAGATTTCTTCCGTTCACTTTTCGCTCGCTGATTAAACTGAATGTCATTTACGACAGCAGCATCTGCACTTTTGTGCGGATGCTGTTTTTTTGTGTCAAAAGCCCGAAAAGCCTTGTAAAATATAGTGTTTTAGTAGGTTTTTCAGCACCTAAACAAGGCGTTTTTTGTTGTTATATTGTAAAATATAAACTATTTTTTCGACATTTTTTTGTTCAAATGATAAAAAGCAATTTTAACTGCGTTAAATCTTGCTTTTTTAGTAGATTTTTTTTCTTAATTATGATATGATTAAACAGTATGGAATTAGTGGATTTGTCTATTAAAATTCACTCTTACAAATTTAACGGAAAACCGTTTAAAGGAGGCAAAAGTTAATGCTTAAAAAAATCAGCACTCTCCCGTTCAACGACACACCTGAACAAGCAGCAAAGCTCGATGCTGTTATTGCTGAATGTACAGGAGATGTCAGTCAGCTCATGCACGTTATGCAGGTAGCTCAGGATATTTACGGCTATCTCCCATTCGAGGTTCAGCAAAAAATTGCTGAAGGAATGAACGTACCACTTGAAAAAGTATACGGCGTTGCAACATTCTACGCTCAGTTTGCTCTTTCACCAAAAGGCGAGTACGCAATTTCCGTTTGTCTCGGTACTGCTTGCTATGTTAAGGCTGCTCAGGAAATTTTCGACGAGCTTTCAGCACAGCTTGGTATCGGTGCAGACGAATGTACAGCTGACGGCAAATTCTCTCTTACAGCTTGCCGTTGTATCGGTGCTTGCGGTCTTGCTCCCGTTATCACAATTAACGATGACGTTTACGGCAAAATCACAGCAGCAGATGTTAAAGGCATTCTCGAAAAATACAATGCCTAATGCGAGAACTTTCACTCAATGTGCTTGACATTGCTCAAAACTCCATAAGAGCTGACGCTTCTTTGGTTACGATTGAGCTTATTGAAAGCACAAAAGAAAATGAGCTTTTAATAAGAATAAGCGACAACGGAAAAGGTATGAGTGAAACACAGCTTCAATCTGTCAGAGACCCTTTCTTCACAACACGCACCACAAGAAAGGTCGGAATGGGAATTCCACTTTTCAAAATGGCGGCAGAAATGACGGGAGGCAGCTTTTCAATAGACAGTGAGCTCGGTAAGGGCACGGTAACGTCTGCTTTATTTAAAACAGACCATCTCGACTTCACCCCTATAGGTGATATGTGCTCAACTGTTATGACACTCATCACAATGAATCTTAATATCGACTTCATTTACAAAAGAAAAAGAGACGAAAAAGAATTCACCGTTGATACAAGACAGCTCAAGGAAATTCTCGGAGATGTTCCTCTTAACGAGTACAGCATCTCACTTTGGATAAAAGATTACATTACTGAAAACACGAAACAACTCATGGAGGTGTAAAAAAATGAAAACTCTTGAAGAACTTATGGCATTAAGAGACGCTGCTAAAGCAAACCTCACAGCTCGTGACGATTCAACAGAAATCATCAGAGTTGTTGTTGGTATGGCTACTTGCGGTATCGCAGCAGGCGCAAGACCTGTTATGAACAAATTCGTTGAAGAGGTTGCAAAGCGTAATCTCACAAACGTAACAGTTGCTCAAACAGGCTGTATTGGTATGTGCCAATACGAACCAATCGTTGAAGTTATGGTTCCCGGTAAAGAAAAAGTAACTTATGTTCAGCTCACTGAAGAAAAAGTTGCAAAAATCGTTGTTGACCACCTTGTAAACGGCAATGTTGTTGCTGAATACACCGTTGGTGCAGTTACAGAATAAGGAGGAAGTCAAATGTATCGTTCACATGTGCTCGTTTGCGGCGGTACCGGTTGTACCTCCTCAAACTCTCAAAAAATCATCGAAACAATGGAAGCTGAGCTCAAGGCAAAAGGTCTTGAAAACGAAGTTCAGGTAATTCGTACAGGCTGCTTCGGTCTTTGCGCACTCGGCCCCATTATGATCGTATATCCCGAAGGCTGCTTCTATTCAGAAGTTAAGGTTGAAGACGTTCCCGAAATCG
>CAZNQI010000134.1:0-4770 GCA_964575375.1 uncultured Faecalibacterium sp. | reverse complement strand
GCTGTTATAACCTTTGAAAAAAGCTTCGGCGATCTAAATGAGCTTGAGTTAAGCGGCGTTAGGGATATTATGTGCTATAGTTTTGATGTTCTTGTGAAATTCGATTACTACGCTGATAATCTTGTTAAAAAAGGCTTTTATTCTACAGGGGAGTTTTCGATCAAAGCCACTATCGACGGCAAGTCTGAGCAAGCTTTATATAAGCAAGGTGATGAAGTTTTGCTTGAAATTTCATCGGAGGGTCTTGTGAAATTCAAGGTCGGATACAGTGTTTTGCAATCGAATAAAGAAATTGATGAAATTGTTCAGATTGTCGCTGTCAGAGAGAAAAACGGTGTACTGAAGCTTTACATTAACGGTATTCTTGATAATGGCTTGAACAGCTATATAGCCGATTTATCGGGTGAAGAGGGTGTGAAATACGGCAATAAGGTTATACTTTACAACAAGGCGATACCTTTTGACGAGGTTTAAAATTCAATACAGTAAAAGTGGGTTCAACTTTTTTTCGTTGAACCCACTGCTTTTATTTAGTTCCAAAATTTTCTGTCAAGAGCACGGTATTGAACAGCTTCGGTTATATGCTGGAGCTTAATATTTTCACTTGAATCGAGATCTGCAATTGTTCTTGCAATTCTGAGTATTTTGTCATACGCTCTGGCTGAAAGTCCCATAGTTTCAAAACATTTTTCAAGCATATTCTTGCTTGGGGTATCTAAAACACAATGCTCTCGTGTTAAAGACGGCGACATTTTTGCGTTGCCGGTAACGCCTGTACCCTCAAAGCGTTTTATTTGAATTTCACGCGCTTTGTTAACTCTCTTTTTGATTTCGGCAGAGCTTTCACCTTTTTCCTCGGTTGAAAGCTTTTTAAAATCAACTTGAGGCACCTCGATGTGAATATCAAGTCTGTCGAGTAAAGGGCCGCTTACTTTTGAAAGATATTTTGCAGGGGCTCCCTTACCGCAAGTGCACGGCTTAGTAGGATGTCCGAAATAACCACACGGACAAGGATTCATGGCACAAACGAGCATAACCTCACAAGGATAAGTCAGCGAGCCTGAAACTCTTGAGATTGTAATTTGACCGTCTTCTATCGGCTGTCTTAGGGTTTCCATTGAAACTCTTGAAAACTCGGGGAGTTCGTCAAGAAAAAGCACACCGTGATGAGAAAGGCTTATTTCACCGGGTCTCGGAATTCTGCCGCCACCCGAAAGACCTGCTGTTGAAATTGTATGGTGAGGAGAACGAAAAGGTCTTGATTTTATAAGAGAGATGTTTTCGTGAAGCATACCCGCTATTGAATAAATTTTTGTAACATCTAAACTTTCCTCAAATGTCATATCCGGCAAAATAGACGGAAGTCGTTTAGCGAGCATACTCTTACCAGAACCCGGAGGACCTATCATCAAAACATTGTGGCTGCCGGCTGCAGCGATCTCTAATGCACGCTTGACCTGGTATTGTCCTTTAACATCGGCAAAGTCGAGCATTGCTTCAATGGGACGCTCGTATTCCTGATAATAGCTTTCGGGGACCTTCTTCATTTTCTTTTTGCCCGAAAGGTGTTCATAAAGCTGCTTTATATCTGTTAACGGGTAAATATCAATGCCTTTAACAACACAGCTTTCGCTGGCATTTGCATAAGGCAAAAATATTTCAGTGTAGCCAAGCTCTTTCGCTTTTATTACCATCGGTAAAGCACCGTTTACCTTTCTTACTCTGCCGCTTAAGGACAACTCACCGATAAAAGCACTTTTTGAAATGTCGCAATTAAGTTGACCGGTGCATATCAGCAAAGCTACAAGTATAGGTAAATCGTAAATGGGGCCCTCTTTCTTTATGTCGGCAGGAGTCAGGTTTACGGTTATTCGGGTTGCAGGAAAACGAAAAGAATTGTTTTTCATAGCAGAGCGCACTCTGTCTCTCGATTCGCTTACTGCTGCGTCGGGCAAGCCGACAACATCAAAACGGGACATACCGTTATCTATAGATGCTTCAACTCCAACGCCGTAACTGTTCATACCAAACATACCGATACTGTTTACTTTAACAAACATTGATTTTTCATTCCTTTTAAAACGGTTAATTATACAATAATATAATTATACTACTCAATCTTTAATTTGTAAATATTAATTCACGATTGTTGACTAACAAGTTTTGCTCCGGAGTAAAAGTGCTCAAGTATTTCTTTATATGTGCTTCCTTGCCTTGCCATATAGTCTGCCGAATATTGACTCATACCTATACCGTGGCCTTTTCCTTTAACGTTAAAAATAAATTTTTCGTTTGAATATTCCAAGGTGAAATTAGGACTGCTCAGTGAAAACAAACTCATAATTTCAATACCGGTGAATTTTTTATCACCAAAAGAAAGCTCGGTTATATAATCGGAGTTTTCGCTTTGAGTGTGGGAAAAATCGAAAATATCACTTTCTGCTATATCGGCTTCCTCGTTTTGTAAGATTGATAATAATTCTTCTTTTGTAAAGATGCTTTGTGAGTCGTAATCGGGAGATAATGTGTCGCCTATAGCGTTAACGCTTTTTAAATAAGGAAGTTCGCTTTGCCACACGATCGAAGAGCTTTCTGTGGTACCCGAAGATATGGCGTGATATACCGCTAAAACAGGTTCATTGTTGTAGCTTAAATATTCGCCTAAAACTTCGTTTAGTGCTTCTTTATAAACAGCTATATTACTTTCGTATTTTTCGCCCCATTTTGCTTTCAATTCATCCTCGTTTGTATAATTTTGATGCTTAGATGAATCATCGGTTATATCGTACAGCTCACCTTTTGAGTTATCTGCGTTGTTTTTTATCCATAAGGCGTATGTATAGCTTGCAACAGCTTGTGCCTTAAGAGCCTCCTTGTGATAGGATGAGGGCATTTCAGAAGCGATAACTCCAAGCACATAGTCGTAAACCGTTAACTCTATGACTTTGCCGGAGGATACTTGTAAAACAGAAATTTTTTCGCTTTCTTGTTCTTGCTCATCTTTTATAATTGCTTGTGAAAAAACAGAAACAGCCTGAGTTTCATCTTCACTCAGGTCTTTATTTCTTGAAGCTAAAGTTATAAGCGGGCAAAAAATCATAATCATACATAAAATTATTGTAAGAGAAACATAGCTTTTCATAACGATATCATCCTTTTTGGTAATCATTTTAAGTTAATTTTATTGACTTTATTATTAGTATGTTATAAAATAAATGATAATGATATTACAATGAGGTTTTATTAGTATTTTTTGACGGAGGTAACACGATGATTGAAAAAATAAACCCAATTTCACCGGAATTGCTTGAAAAAATGAGTGAAAAAATTGAAAAGAAGAGCCGCATCGACCTTGATAATTTTTGGAAGTACGGTGTAAAAAGAGGGCTTAGAAACCCTGACGGCACCGGTGTTATGGCAGGCCTTACAAATATATGTTCAGTAGAAGGCTATTATGTTGAAGACGGCGAAAGAGTACCAAAGCCCGGTGTGCTTAAATACAGAGGCTTAAATATTAACGAAATTGTTGAAGCTTGTGAAAGAGAAAATCGTTTTGGCTTTGAAGAGGTTGCGTATCTTTTGCTTTTTGGCTCTTTACCTACAAGAGAACAGCTCGATTTATTTACGGATATTCTCGGTGCTTGCCGTTTTTTGCCTGAAACTTATATCGAAGATGTACTTATGAAAAATGCTTCTATGGATATAATGAATAAGCTTGCAAGATGTATTCTTATATCGTATTCTTTTGATGAAACACCGGATGATCTTTCAATAGAGAATGTTCTTCGTCAATCGGTGCAGATTATAGCTCAACTGCCCGTTATGATGTGTTATGCTTATCAGGTTAAAAGAAAGAAGTTTTATAATAAGAGTATGTACTTTCATACTCAAAAGAAAGAGCTTTCAACAGCAGAGACAATTCTTCGCTCGCTGCGTGCAGACAGACAGTACACTGACGAGGAAGCAAAGCTTCTTGACATTTGTCTTATGCTTCACGCTGAACACGGCGGCGGTAACAACTCAACATTTACAACGAGAGTTCTCACTTCAAGCGGAACTGATACATATTCCTCTGTCGCTGCTTCAATCGGTTCTCTTAAGGGTTCAAAGCATGGCGGTGCCAATATTAAGGTTAGCCGTATGATAGATGAAATCAAAGAAAACGTTGAAGATATTACAAATGAAGAACAAATTGCAGCTTATCTTGAAAAGATTATCAGAAAGCAAGCAGGAGACGGCAGCGGATTGATTTACGGTATGGGACACGCAGTTTACACGCTGTCAGATCCGAGAGCTGTTATTTTAAAGAGGAAAGCAAAGCAGTTTGCTTATAAATACGGCTATGAAAAGGATTTTGAGCTTATAAATTCTATTGAAAAGTTGACTCCCGAAATTTTCAGAAAAGTTAAGGGAAAAACAAAAATTATGTGTGCTAATGTAGATCTTTATTCAGGTCTTATCTATAAGATGCTCAATATTCCCGAGGATTTATACACACCTATTTTTGCATCTGCAAGAATTGCAGGCTGGTCTGCACACCGTCTTGAAGAACTGCTTACAGGTGGCAGAATTATAAGACCTGCATATAAGAATATAGCTTTACCGAAAAAGTATGTACCTATGGATGATCGTATTGAAAACTACAAAACGATTAGCGATTATGTACCGTCTGACCAAAGAGTTTACAGCGAAGGTGATAGTAATGAAGATTAAAGAAAATTTTAGTATAACAACGAAAAAGTTTCCTTTCGTTTTTATAGCAGCTACGAT
>CAZNQI010000133.1:1461-4832 GCA_964575375.1 uncultured Faecalibacterium sp. | reverse complement strand
ATACGATTTCGGCACCGATTTCAGCAGCTCTTAAAGCAGCAGTTGTATCCGTTGAGAAGAACGGGTTTCCTATTCCGCAACCGAAGATAACAACCTCACCGTTTTCAAGATGCTTAACACAGCTGTCCTTTGTGTAAATTTCGGCAACCTGCGGCATTACAAAGGCTGTTTGAACAACTGCCTTTACACCTAAAGACTCGAGTGTATCGCAAAGAGCGAGAGCGTTGATACAGGTTGCAAGCATACCCATCTTGTCAGCTCTTGTTCTGTCCATTTCGCCACTGCTTCTGCCTCTCCAGAAGTTACCTCCGCCAACAACAAGACCTACCTGTGTGCCAAGGAGAGTACACTGTTTAATAACCTCGCAAACGGTTGTAACGGTTTCAAAGTCAAGACCCTTACCCTCGCTTCCTGCAAGAACTTCGCCACTGATTTTCAGAAGTATTCTTTTATATTTACTTTGCATTTTTATTTCCTCCGTGAATATTCAGTTAAATCTATTTATAATATTTTACTAAATATAATCCAAAGTGTAAAGTGTTTTTCGGTATTTTCTTAAATAATTTTTATACTTTCGTATTCTTCACTTGCACTTTCACAGCTAAAACGTACCATTGACAGGTTTTTAACATTCTCGCAGTAAAGTCCGTATGCGTAATCACCGCAAACAGTACCGTATGAAGCCTTTGTCTTTTCAATAAGCACATCCTCGGCGTTTTTAATGTAGAAGCAAGAATTTTTTGAGTTTGTAAGACCAAAGTCGATTGCAGGACGTAAATCGTAAAGACCGCAGTCCCACTTTGAGGTCTTTGAAAGAGTAACTCGTACATTTTCAAAGCGAATGTCCTTAATCATATTGTCCTTTGTTCCGTGAATGAGTACGCCGTTTTCGCCACAGCAGGTTATGTTTGAAAAACGAACATTTTCAATCTTACCGCAAACTGTGTTTTCGTCTCTTCTGAAAGCAGTTATTGCGATAGGCTCTGCACTGCCCCACCAATCAGGACAGAAGCGTCTTGTTTCGATTATGATATTTGAAAAGCTGACATTACTAACGTTACCACCGTCTCGAATCTGAATGGAAATACCTCTGTTTGACTTTGAGATTACACAGTTATCAACGATAACGTTTCTAAAGTCGCCAACGCCCTCTGTGCCGATTTTGAGCGCAGCAGAGGTTGAGGTAAGAGTACAGCCGCTTATAACGATGTTTTCACAAGGGCCGTATTCGCTGTTGCCCTTTGATGTTTTAAGACAAATGCAGTCGTCTGCACAAACAACGTGGCAGCCTATAATTCTGACATTTGAGCAGTGGTCAGGGTCAATGCCGTCGCTGTTTGCAACGTCTATAGGGTTGAGAATACGAATGTTTGAAATAAGCACATCATCACAGCCTGCAGGATGAAGCGTCCAGAAAGGTGCGTCGATAATCGTTACGTCCTTAACTGTTATGTGGTTTGAGTTTTCAATATAGATTACTGTTGGTCTTGGATAGAAGTTACCCGTAACATAATATTGGCTCTTTCTTTCAACAAAAGCGTAGCAGTTGCCGTCTATAGTGCCCTCACCGCTAATTACTGCACCGTGTGCGCCGTAGCCGTAGATAAAGGCAAAGGACGGTTTGCCCGTAACGGGGTTACCAACGAGTGCGGTTTTCGGGTCGTTAATTGTTTCACAGGGTCTTATATACGAATCAATATCTGCACTTGCTTTAAGGTGAGCGCCCTTTTGAAGATGAAGCTCAACCTTTTCTCCCAGTGCAATTGAGTGAGAATAATATTCGCCACTTTCAAGCACAACTGTACCACCACCGTTTTGTGCGCAGGTGTCAATAGCTTTTTGAATTGCATCGCCGTCGTCTGTTACACCGTCTGCAATTGCACCAAAATCTTTTACATTATAAAGTTTCATAATCGTTACTCCTCTTTTATTATTTCTTTTCAAGTTTAGCATAGTTTGCCATAAGCTTCTTTGTGCCTGCCTTTTCAAAGGCAATTTCAAGCATAGAATCGTTACCCATAGGCTTGACACTAATAATAACACCTATACCGAACACCTTATGCCGGACGGTATCTCCGGTATTGAATTTCGGTGCAGGCATTTTTGAAACAGTAGTTTTTGCGGCTTGCTGTCTCGCCTTGTCGAGGTAGCCTGTTCGTTTTGCACCCTGTCTTTCGTAGTCGCCCCTTGCAAGCTCTGTAAACGACATCTGCGATGATTGCTTTCTGCCCGTTCGTTCAATCAAAGCCTCGGGTACTTCAACGAGAAACCTTGACGGTATATTTCTTTGCGTGCTGCCGTAAAGCATTCTCGAATTTGTGTGAGAAATATATAAATTTCTCATCGCTCTCGTTATACCAACATAAGCCAATCGTCTTTCTTCCTCGATATCATCTTCGCTGTAAAGGCTTTGCATACTCGGGAAAAGCCCCTCCTCCATACCGGGCAAAAATACCACGGGAAATTCAAGCCCCTTCGCAGAGTGTATCGTCATAAGAACAACAGCATCCTGCTGTGCGTTATAGTTATCAAGGTCGCTGATAAGTGCAACTTCTTCAAGGAAATTTGAAAGTGAGCTTTCCTCGTTTTCTTCCTCGTATTTTTTAAGGTTAGAGATAAGCTCGTAGATATTCTCCACTCTTTCCTCGCCCTTTTCCTTATCAAGACGAAGATGTGCCACGTAATCTGTTTTTTGAAGTATATCCGTAAACAGCTCCTCCAAGCTTACATTGTCTACCTTTTCTCGAAGCTGTTCGATTAAAGTGCAAAATTCCATAAGCTTTTTGGCACTTCTTTTTAAGGCTTCGTATTCGTCTGCGTGCTTAAACACTTCAAAAATACTTATGCCGAGAGTAGACGAAATTTCCGAAGCGTGGTTAACGGTAGTATCACCGATACCACGCTTTGGTACATTTACAATTCTGCGAAGTCGAACATTATCGTTAGGATTGTTTACAACGGTAAGATACGCTATTGCATCTCTGATTTCCAATCTGTCGTAGAAACGCTGACCGCCTATAATTCTGTAGGGAACACCTGCTCTTACAAGCACACTTTCAAGTGAGTTTGACTGTGCGTTAACTCTGTATAAAATTGCGTGGTCGCTGAAATTAAATCTGCCCGAGGAAACATTATCTTCAATAAGCTCAACAATAAACTTTGCCTCGTCCTGCTCGTCGTATGCGGTATTTACAACAACCTTATCGCCACCCGGGTTAGATGTCCAAAGGCTTTTTCCTTTTCGTCTTTTGTTGTTTGAAATAACCTCATTCGCCACATCAAGAATAGTTTGCGTAGAGCGATAGTTTTGCTCCAGGCGAATGGTAGTACAGTTGGGATATCTGTTTTCAAAGGATAAAATGTTTTCTATC
>CAZNQI010000133.1:0-1451 GCA_964575375.1 uncultured Faecalibacterium sp. | reverse complement strand
ATCGTAGCTCCTCTGAAACGGTAGATACTTTGGTCGTCATCACCTACAACACAGATATTTTTGTGTCTTGCCGCAAGCAGCTCCGTAAGTCTGTACTGTGCGTGGTTGGTATCCTGATACTCGTCAACCATAATGTACATAAACTTTCTTTGATAGAAGTCTCTGACGTCGTCGTGCTCCTCGAGCAATTTTACGGTGTTGACAATTATATCGTCAAAGTCCATAGCATCGGCTTTTTTAAGCTCTGCTTGGTACATTTTGAAAATTCTTGCTATTCTTTGATTTCTTGAATCTTTAAGCTCAAGTGCAGTTTTTTCATACTCTTCGGGACTTATGAGACTATCCTTTGCGTTACTGATTTCTGCAATAATACTCTTAATCGGTATTTCACTCTCTCGCATATTAAGCTGTCTCAAGCATTCCTTGATAAGCCTTTTGGTGTCGTCCGTATCGTAAATCGTGAAATGACTTGAATAGCCTATTTTATCGGCATCACGACGCAGTATTCTTACACAGCAGGAGTGAAAAGTAGATGCCCAAATATCGTTTGCTGTTTCACCGAGCATTTTTTCAAGTCTTTCCTTGAGCTCGTTTGCCGCCTTGTTTGTAAAGGTAATTGCAAGAATTTGCCAAGGGCGTACAACATCGGTACAAAGCAAGTCTTCAATATCGAACAACAAGCTTTCGTCGCCGTCAAGATACGCTTTCATATTGCGAATATCATCATCATTCGGCTGAAACTCAACTGCAGAGCTGTTGTATGCGTTGCCGTACTTTACAATGTTGGCAATTCTGTTAACGAGTACGGTAGTCTTTCCGCTACCTGCACCTGCCAAAATAAGCACAGGGCCTTTAACTTGAAAAATAGCCTGCCTTTGCCTGTCGTTCATGTGCATAAAATCTTTTTCTATTATCTTTCGTCTCAACTGCAAAAATTCATTAAAATCCATCTTAAACCTCTTAAAAGCACAAAATAATACAGGATAATTTTACATTATCTAAAACAAAATTACAACACTTAAAACAAAATATCTTAATTATTTTTATTGACCACGAAGATAAAGTGATATATAATGGTAAAACAGCTATGTTCCGTTATGGCTGATTTTATAAGTGGGTTTGTGCAAAAATTCGGAATGCGGAATTAAAGGGTCGCTACGCTGCGATTATATAATACAATTTTTGTGAGAGATATTTAAAATACACCTTATTATATTTCGTAACACTTAATTTGCGAAAAATAAAGCTATATTATAATGTGCATCAAAACGTGGCCAACATTTTGCACTTTTCATTTAAAATCAGCTTTTATCGGTACAGAGCCTTATTAAGAATAAAGCAAAGGATATGAGTTTATGTCAATTGAAAAAGTCAGAGCGTATTTTAAAACGCTCGGCATTGAAGATAAAATTATGGAATTTCCCGTTTCAAGTGCAACGGTCGAGCTTGCC
>CAZNQI010000132.1:0-4834 GCA_964575375.1 uncultured Faecalibacterium sp. | reverse complement strand
AAAAAAGCAAAAATTATTTTCATATAGCAAAACAAAATTCCATATAATAAATAAAGCAGATGTATTTCAGTAAAAAAATAAGCTGAAACACATCTGCTTTTGTTTTGCTTTTTGGTCTGCGCTTAGTGGGCAGTCCCTTTTGTTAGCGGAGCATACCGGACTTTATTTTATTTTTTCAACGTATTTACTTTGTATCCATCCCGTTTCATCGTAA
This sequence comes from uncultured Faecalibacterium sp., assembly GCA_964575375.1. GTDB lineage: Bacteria > Bacillota > Clostridia > Oscillospirales > Acutalibacteraceae > UBA6857. Next base: position 4,620 of record CAZNQI010000132.1, on the reverse strand, counting down.
TAGCCCACACTGTACGGCGACTTAAACTTAATGCAATACCACTTAACATCATCGACTGTTTTTGAGCCGAGGATTGTAACCTTATCGCCTTTGTAAACATAATCGGTGAAAACGTATCTGCTGTCGGGACCTATACGAACTCTGATATTTTCCTCGTTGTTCGGATTAACTATCTTCGCAGAGGTTTTTGATGTATAGGTAGGCTCAACCGGTACGGTATATTTATCTGCAGAAGAAATACTGTAAAGAGAATCGTTAGATACCCAACCGCAAGTACCTCTGTACTCAATATACGACCAACCTGCATAAGTTTCAGAAGTACCTACGAGATTTACAACTGCCCCGTTCGGTGCTCTACGTATAAATGTATACTCCTTACCCGGGCCGGTTTTCATAAGAAGAGACATTCTTTCAACATCAGAATCAATAATAATTCTCTTTTGTATGAAATTATAGGTTTTGTCAGGCTTTACGTTATCCGATTTATCCTCAAAGCTTTTATACACACAGCTTGATTTAACCCACCCGGTATATAAATCGGTTGTTATCAAGTACCAACCATTCGTTTTCTTTGAACGAATAGTTGCAACCGTACCGTTTGCAATTCTTACTATCGCCTCGCTGTCTGCATTTGGTTTCTTTCTTAAAACAGTGTATGCCTTTTCATAAGCGTGTGCGCTTATATATCTTTCAGTTGTTTTAGCATAAATAATCTTATTCGGAAGCTTAACCTCATTCGCAAGTGCCAAGCAATCCAAAGCGTAAAGCTTTACGGGACTGTTCACAAAGAAAACCACTGTGCCTATAATGGCAATGTTCAATAAAAAGCCGATAACACAGAAAATAAAATTCCTGAAAGGTTTATTTTTTACTTGCTGTGCCATAACACCCCTCCTTTTTTTACATCCATAAATTTTATAAACCGTTCTTGCAAAGAGACGTTATTTTCTCAAAAGCTTGATAAGAGCTATTTTAAGCTTCTTTGCAACAGGCATAAGCTTTGCATAAGCGAAGTACTTAAAGCTATTGCCTACAAGGATGTACTCACCCAAAAATTCGTGATAATCGGATGAAAAGCTCTTTTTGAAGTCATAGATGCCCTTGAAATTATCCTGCGGTATAAGCTCACCCAATGTACCGTCCTCGTTTAAAACGGGAGTTTTTACGATAACGTAGCCAAGGTCGTGAACGATGCAGCCTCTTTTTATACTCTCGCAAAGACGAAGATAGTTAAGGTAGTGGCTTGAACGTGTGTTGTTTCTTATAACGTTTCTTGTGCCACCGAAAAGACAGCTGCCCATACCTGCATAATAAATAGAAAGACCGCCTGCAACGCAGATTGTATCATCGCTTGTAAATTCTTCAGCTTCAGCCATTCTCTTTTCAAAATGCTCTGTTTGCTTGTCGATGCTTGAAATTGTTTCATTTAATTGACGAGCTTTCTTTTCGTGCGCTGTTTCGAGCTCTGAAAGCGCCTTTTCCTTTTGAGCCAATCTTTCGTTTTGAAGCTGTCTGTCAAGATTTTTGTCGTAGTAAACAAGCTTTAAGTCGCTGCAAGCAGCAAACTCACGAAGAAGCTTTGTGCAGTAATCGCCGTTTCTTTCAACAAAGCTGTCTCTTTCGCTTGTATCACGCATAACAGCCATAAAGTCGTCCATTACGGTCGGGTCTTTTTCAACATCCTCGTATGTGAATGTTTTTGCAACAAGACCTCTTTGCTGACCTATTCTGATACTGTATCGAACACCCTTGTCGCATTTTTTGAGTATTTTTTCAGCCGAAAGCTGTGTCTCACCGTCCGTAAGAGGAACGAAAAGCTGAACAGGCTGTTTATATGTGTAGTTTTCAATCGAGCTGTTGAGCTTATAGCCGAGAGAGAGGAAAAACTTGTGCATTTCGTGTGCCGACGGTACATCTTCACCGTTTATACGAAGTGAAATTGACGGGTCGGAAATAAAGCAGGTAGCACCGTTTTTCTTCATTTCCTTTTTAATAAAGGCTGTAAACTTGCTGAAAAGCTCCTTGTTTTCATAGTCGCATACTGCACCGCCCGAAGCGTACCAAATCTTGCCCGCTGCGGGAAGTGAACGCTCCATTACCAAAACAGCAAGAACTCTTTTGTCGCCCTCGAAGCCACAATAGTATCTGCATTTCCAGGTTGTCTTAACCTTTTCCCAACGTGAGGACTGGATATACTGTCCGCCGTTTTCACAGATGAAATCATCATAAGCCTTCATATCTGTTTCTATTTTAAAAGTATACATAATATTTAACCTTCTTTCTTTTCGCTAAACGCCTTTATAACTTCCGCCTTTTCGCTGAAAGGTACCTTTTCACCGTTGATTTTCATATATTCCTCATGTCCCTTACCTGCAAGAATGAGGATATCACCCTTTTGTGCAATTTTTACTGCATAGCTTATTGCGCTTGCTCTGTCAGGGATTATAACATATTCCCCACCCATCTGCTTGCAATATACTGCAATTTCCTCGCAAATTTTCTGCGGGTCCTCGAATTCAGGGTCATCACTCGTTATTATCGTCAAATCGCTGAGCTTACCCGAAACCGTACCGAGCTCTTCTCGTCTGCATTCTGTTCTGCCGCCAACAGAGCCGAAAAGCGTTATTATTCGGTTGTGCTCATATTCCTTTGCCGTATCAATTATACTTTTAAGACTGATGCCGTTGTGTGCATAGTCGATGATAACCGTTATCTCATCGCTGACTCTTAAAATTTCACAGCGACCCTTTACATAAACCTTACCGAGACCCTCGTTAATCCTTTCACTGCTGATACCGAATTCATCACCTAAAGCCACAGCAATAAGTGCATTGTGTGCATTAATGTCGCCCGGCATAGCGATAGTGAGCTGTCTTTTTGTATCACTGCTTACAGAGAAGTTAACAGCTAAAACATTACCGAGCTTTGTCTTTTCGATGTTTCCTATAGTGTAATCTGCTTTTTCGCTCGCACCGTAGGTTACAACCTTACCCTTGCAGTTTTTGATTATTTCTTCGCTGAACGGATCGTCGATGTTTACAACAGCATTTTCGCAAACAGGGAACAGCTGTGTTTTCCAAAAAGCGTACTCCTCAAAGCTGTCGTGCTCGTTTGTACCGATATGGTCCGGATAAAGGTTTGTGAAAACACCCCAAGAAAAATGAGTACCCTCCACTCTGTGATGCTTAAGTCCCAAAGAGGAAACCTCCATTGCAACAGCCTTACAGCCACCGTCAGCCATAATTCTCAAGGTTTTTTGAAGCTCGTACGATTCGGGTGTGGTGTTCACCGTCGGAATTTTAACATCATCATAAAACGAACCAACAGTGCCGATTATACCCGTCTTGATACCGCCCTGCTCAAGAACAAATTTTACTATATGGGCAACCGTTGTCTTTCCCTTTGTACCCGTAATTCCGATAACGGAAATGTCTTTTGAGGGATGATTAAAGAAATTACAGCTTATTTTTGCAAGAGTGCTTCTCGTGTTGTCTACCGTTATTACCGCAGCATCATCGGGAAGACAAACCTCTTTCTCGCAAAGGAAAACACGAGAGCCTTTTTCATAAGCCGAAGAAATATATTTGTGTCCGTCTGTAAAAGCACCTACGAGTGCCACAAAAAGTATCCCTTCACCGCATTTTCTTGAATCGTAGCAAATGTCCTTTATTTCGATATCCTGCACAGCTTTGTCGCAGGAATAAGTTACACCTTTAAAAATTTCACTTAAAATCATAAGTGTACAACTGCCTTTCTTAACCTAATTCGCTTTGCTCTTCAGCTTGCTTTTGAAGCATCTTTTCTCTTTTTACTTCTGCTCTTTCAGCTAAATATTTTTCTCTTAAAGCGTGTCTGTTTTTTCCGCCGATTATTCCCACTCTTCTGAACGCTTCAATAAACATAGCAGCTAATGCGCCACCTGTACCGAGCATTAAGTCAACCATCGTATCGGTAAGACCGAACGAATACGGCTTTTGACCGTGCTGCATAACAAAGCCGTAAAGTCTGTCCATTGTAAATTCGTAGTATTCCCAGCCTACAAGCACCGCAACTGCCGAGCATAAGGAAAAAATCGCCTGAACGGAAATTTTTATCGGTGCTTTTTGACCCTGCATAATCTCGGAAAGCACGAAAGCACCCGTGCAAGCGAGATAGCCTGCGAAGATATGCTCGGGAATGTCGATATATTCAAAGCTTGTTCTTGTGTTAAGAGTAGTTCCCACAACACAGCCGAAGCATATAAATACGTTTAGCATTGTTTGCATATACGAGGGATATTTTGTTATAAAGGATCTGCCGCCGAAAAGCTGAAACATATCCCACAAATGAGTAAAGATTATAGCAAATGTCGCTTGGATAAATTCCGAGGTGTAGCCGTGGAGCATCCCCCACACGCCCCAAACAAAAAGTAAAAATCTGCAAACCCACCAGGTAATTTCTTCACCTTTGTTTAAGTGCTTTATTTTATTAAGTTTTTTCATTGTAAGCTTTTATTTCCTTTCAGCATTTTATGAATACACAGATAGTTTATTATAACACAATATTATACTTTTGGCTATAAATTTTGCTAATATTTAATTATTAATATAATTAAAGTAAAGTTTTTTCAAATTACCTATT
>CAZNQI010000131.1:0-4839 GCA_964575375.1 uncultured Faecalibacterium sp. | reverse complement strand
GGAATGACGGTAACGATACTGAAATTTCTGTTCCGAATGAAAAAATGACAGTCGAGACGGTTGTTCTTTTAATCAAAAAAGACAGCAACAGTAAAACACAGATGCAGCTGAAAAAATAATTATTTAAACACAAGCAATCGTTGGATTTACTCTACGGTTGCTTTTTACGTTTTCAAAGGCATTAAAACAAAATCTCTATTGTAAATCGAATTGTTTAGTGATATAATTTAAAAAATCAATTAAATGCTCAAAGGAGAATAATATGGAAAAGTATCTCATCAATCCAAACCATAAAATCAGTAAAATTAATAAGGATATTTACGGCCATTTCAGTGAGCATCTCGGAAGATGTATTTATGAGGGCTTGTTTGTAGGGGAAAATTCTCCCATACCGAATGTTAACGGTATGAGATGCGATGTCGTTGACGCCCTTAAAGATATTGCTATTCCCGTTCTTCGTTGGCCGGGTGGCTGCTTTGCCGACGAATATCACTGGAAAGACGGAATCGGACCTAAAGAAGACAGAAAAAAGATGATAAATACCCACTGGGGCGGAGTTGTTGAGGATAATTCCTTTGGTACTCACGAATTTTTTGAGCTTTGCAGACAGCTCGGGTGTGATGCTTACGTAAACGGAAATGTAGGCTCTGGCACCGTGCAGGAAATGAGCGAGTGGGTGGAATATATGACCTTTGACGGCGTTTCGCCTATGGCAGATCTTCGCAAGGAAAACGGCAGTGAAAAGCCGTGGCAGGTAAAATACTTCGGAGTAGGTAATGAAAGCTGGGGCTGTGGCGGTAATATGCTTCCCGAGCATTACGCAGATGAATTCAGAAGATACGAGACCTATGTGCGAGATTACGACAGTAAAAAGCATATATATCGCATTGCCTGTGGTGCAAATGCCTTTGACTATAATTGGACTCAGGTGCTTATGAAAAAGGCTTGCAGCAGAATGGACGGTCTTTCACTTCATTACTACACAGTTCCGCATGAGTGGCATAAAAAGGGCAAGGCCTTGGAGTTTAGTGAACAGGAATACTACACAACGATCGAAAAGGCATATAAGATGCAGGAGCTTGTTGAAAGACACGGTAATATTATGAACCAGTATGACCCGCAAAAGAGAGTAGGCTTAATTGTTGACGAGTGGGGAACATGGTACGATGTTGAAGAGGGTACCAATCCCGGATTTTTGTATCAGCAAAATACTCTTCGTGATGCAATCGTTGCAGGACTTACTTTAAATATCTTCAACAAACACAGCGACAGAGTTAAAATGGCAAATATAGCGCAGACCGTTAACGTGCTTCAAGCTGTGGCTTTAACAGACGGCGAGGATATGCTTCTCACACCTACTTACTATGTCTTTAAAATGTATAAGGAGCATCAGGAAAGCACACTTTTATCATCATATATGACAACTAAAAATATTAGCGAGAACGGCACACTGCCACAGCTTATTGAAAGTGCCTCAATAAATGATGAGGGCGTTATTGTTTCAACAATCGTTAATACATCTGTTCAAGAAGAAAGCGAAATACTTTGCCAAATTGCTGATTTTGAAGTGAGCGAAATTACGGCTGAAATTCTCACCGGTGATGCTTGGGCTCATAACAGCTTTGAAAACAAAAACGCTGTTTCGGTTAAGAGCTTTACCGATTTTCAAAAAACAAGAGATGGCTTTAAAGCTGTCATTCCTCCTTGTGCCGTTGTTAAGTTTAAGGTAAAGTGATTATGAATGAGTGCAAAAGGTGCCTTTTGAGAGAAAGCGCTGAGCAGGATGTTTACGATAGCATAAAAGAGAGAATTGACTCTCTTTCCCAAAAAGAGAAAGCGGACGAGAGTGTGTATCTTCACAGACTTAGCGAATGTAAAAAATGCGACCACTTAATTTCGGGCGTTTGTATGAAATGTGGCTGTTATGTTGAGTTCAGAGCCGCTTTTTCAAATCAGAAATGTCCTGATGTGTCGGATAGAAAATGGTGATGCTTGAAATATTATTTTAAGGGGGACTTGCTTGAAGGTTTTGTTTTTGGATATTGACGGTGTTTTGAATTCGGCTGAATACAGAAATGATGAAAATGTTAACTATTACAATAGCTTCATTGATGAGTCCGCAATGGTTTATTTGAAAAGCATCTGCGAAAAGACTTCGTGTGAAATAGTATTGACATCTACCCGGAGACTTTATTGGCAGGAAGGCGATGCTCAAAACGATAAAGAGGGTGAATATATAAACGAGGTTTTTAAAAGGTTCGGTTTGAAAATCTTTTCAAAGGTGCCCGACCTTGATACAATTTCAAGAAAGGACGAAATTCTCGATTGGCTCAAAACACACGAAGCAGAAAGCTTTGTGATATTGGATGATACGGACTTTAGCTGGGGTGAGCTTTCTTCTAATGTAGTCTTTACCGATGATAACGACATAGGACTTGACGAAACAACGGCAAAAAAAGCAATCAATATTTTACTATCTTAAAGTAGGAGGTTTTATGATGATTGATAAACTTATGAACAGGGCTTTGGTGGATATGCCAAAGGAAATTTGCTCTGCTTTGGAAACGGCAAGCGATATAACGCTTACTCGTTTCGAGGATAAGAACATTCTGTTGACAGATGAAAAACTGCAAAGTGAAATAGGCTTTAGGGCATTTCCGAACGGCAGTTATTTGGTGTCTATGGTTTGCCCGATGAAAGGCATAACTCCGGAAATGATAAAATGGTGGTTTTGGTGGCACGCAAAGGACAGTAAACGATACAAGGTGTGGTTCCCCTCAGAGCATTATGCTGTTTCGTATAAAAAAGAAAACAAGGCTTATTTTGAAAAGGAGAAATGCCCCGAATTTCAAAATAATACACACTATCCCGTTGAAAAAATAGGAGATATGGCTTTGCCGCTCAGAATTGACTTTGTAACTCCCGAGGAGTTCGGCTTTTCTCAAGAAGCAATGAAAGAAAACGATATACCTATTATCGTATGCGGTCATGTAAGTGCTCTTTACGGTCTTGTGCCACATACGGAAATGGCACATATTTTCAAAAGAACCGAAGACGGTCTTTATATGCTTTCGAGATTTTGGATAGGAGAAACATTAAAGAATAAACTGCTGCGCAAGGGTATTTTAACAGAGAAAACAGCTAAAGGTATGGCAGAGCATTGCTGCTTGGAATACAGAAATCTTTGCGAAATATTGCCGATGCTTTATGAAGAATATGCTTTTAAGGAATAACAACTTGATTTTTACGGAAAATAATGTATAATAATGTCATTAAGCAAAACGAAGGCACATAAAACAACATTTTTCGATGTGAAAAGCCTCTTTTGTTTAAAAAATGTCTATCAAGACGAAAGGAAGGGTTTAATTATGCAAAAATCAAAAAACACTATTGCAAAAATAATTCTTGCCATTATGGTAGTTTTTGCTCTTTCAATGCCTTTATCCTCAATAGCTTTTGCAACGGGAAATACAGCAGATACAACAGTAGCTGTGTCAGATGAGTCGGCTGATGTTATGGCTATTGATGAAACTCAACAGGCTGTTCCTGCAGAGGATGGCGAGTCTGCCGACGAAGCTGCCGATGAGGCTGCAGAGGAGCCACAGGCAGAAACAAACAAGTTTGCCAACACATTCTGGGCTCTTGTTCCTCCGCTGATCGCTATCGGTCTTGCACTTATCACAAAGGAAGTTTATTCTTCACTTCTTATCGGTGTTCTTGTGGGTGCACTTCTTTCATCATCATTCAACATCACACAGGCAATCGACAACGCTGTCAATGTCGGCTTTATCGAGGCTGTTTCGGGTACAGCAGGTATCTTCGTGTTCCTTGTACTTCTCGGTATCGTTGTTGCACTTATAAACAAGTGTGGTGGCTCTTATGCTTTCGGTCAATGGGCACAAAAGCACGTAAAGTCAAGAGCAGGTGCGCTTCTTGCGACAGTTGCACTCGGCTGTCTTATCTTTATTGACGACTATTTCAACTGTCTTACAGTAGGCTCGGTTATGCGTCCCGTTACAGATGCAAAGGGTATATCAAGAGCAAAGCTTTCTTACATAATCGACGCTACTGCGGCTCCCGTTTGTATGATTGCTCCTATTTCATCGTGGGCAGCAGCAGTTTCAGACTTTGCAAGCGGTACAGGTCTTAACGGCTATGAGCTTTTTGTAAAGGCTATTCCTTATAACTTCTATTCACTTCTCACAATCGCATTTGTTATTATGACAACAATTATGAAGATTGATTTTGGCCCGATGAAGCTTCACGAAAAGAATGCTCAAAACGGCGACCTTTTCACAACGGGCGACAGAGTTGCCGCAGAAGAGGATGCAACAGATGCTAAGGGTAAGCTCATTGATCTTGCGCTTCCGATTGTTGTTCTTATTATTGCTTGTGTTGTAGGTCTTCTTTATGTTGGTGGCTACTTTGCAGGTGGTGTTTCACTTCAGGACGCTTTTGCAAACACAGATGCTACAGTTGGTCTTCCTATAGGTGCATTTGTTGCAACAATCCTCATTATTGTATATCTTCTTGTAAGACGTGTTATCGGCTTCAAGGAAGCTATGGAATGTGTGCCGAAGGGCTTTATTGCAATGGTACCGGCTATTCTTATTCTCACATTTGCAACAACACTTAAGAATATGACAGGTCTTCTCGGTGCAGACGTTTATGTGCATGACCTTGTGGAAAATGCAGCAGAAGGACTTCAAGCTCTTCTTCCTGCAATCATCTTCCTTGTTGCTTGTGTGCTTTCATTTGCAACGGGTACTTCCTGGGGTACTTTCGGTATCCTTATTCCTATCGTTGCTGCTGTATTTGATCCAACAGATGAGCTTCTTT
>CAZNQI010000130.1:0-4878 GCA_964575375.1 uncultured Faecalibacterium sp. | reverse complement strand
TACAAAATTGAACACTTTGGATATTACGAGGAGTTGTTATTAGAAGAAGAAAAAGAAGACTATAACAAATACACTCTTGAAGTTAAGGACTTAACAATAGAAAAATATGTTAAAAACGGTAACTTTGCCGAGGTTGATTGTATCATTGTACTTGAAGATGAAAACATCAAAAAGACTATGGACGTTACTTTGTACTGTACCAAATACAATAACGGTTGGCAGGCGGATGATTGGACGGAAAATGAGCCTGCGATAATAATACCTAAATTTGCCCCTTACGAGTTCCAAATAGACAAAGCCATAAAAAGAGATTTTTTGGGCTTGACAATTCTTTCGGAGACTGAAGATTATTCATCCGGCGTTTTCAAAAGAACATATTCGGTAAATGATGAGTATAAATACGTAACCTTTACCGGAGAAATTGTTGTAGACGCTGAATTTATTGAACTCGACGGAGAGGAGCTGTACAGATATTATTGGTATTGCAAAGCCGAATATAACACAAAGGCTAATTGGAATGTTCTCGGAACATGGAAGTTAGAATATAGCTTTTCTAACAATACACCCAAAAAAACAATGATAATAAATATCAACGATGTATATGGTGAAGACGGCATTTCAGGAGATGCAACGGGATATTATCCATTGCATGATGGCATCAAGTATACGGGGGAATACGGCACGAAGTATGATGACAGCTTGTATTGCAGTGAAAAAATAGATACTGCTCCCGAAAGTGCGAAGCTCAGCATCTTAAGCTCGTGCGGAAATATTGAATTTACAAAAGACACCTGCACAGGATATGTGGATGTGAGCGGTAATAAAGCTAACAATATAACCCGTGAATAAAAAGGAACGACAATATGCTTTTTAGTTCGTCTTTTGGGGCAGCAGGCACAGAGGGCTCGGAATTTTGTAAAGCTTCCAAACTACGGCGAATGTAGAGCAAGTACATTATTTTTAATTGTTTGAAAATTAAAGCAAAGGAGGGAAAGTTATGTTTTTTGTTTATGGCTGGAAAGAAGAAATTGAAAACGATACTTGGATAGGTGAGCTTGAGTGCCCTAATTGTTGCGCACGCACAAAGCACATTTTTAAGCTTCAAAAGAGATATCCGACACTTTTCTTTATCAAAATACCTTTGGGTAGAGTCGTAAAAAGACACTTGGTATGCTCGCGTTGCGGAGCAAACCGTGTGGTTAAAAAGAAAGAGTATAAAGCTATAACACAACCGGAAATAAAGCAAATCGAAAAGTAAAAAAGTTTAAGGAGTTTTTTTATGAAATTTAAAATTGGTGTTGCATTAATTGTAATTCAGGTGCTGGCATTGTTTGGCTCTGTTTCAAGCGGTAGCTTTTCAACAATGGGTATAGTTGAAATGATAGGCTTTTTTATACCTGCTATAATAGGTGTAATTCTTATGGTTACCTCTAAATCGAAAACATAAACCGAAGGGACAGCCCACTAAGCGCAGACCAAAAAGCAAAACCAGATGTGTTTCAGTTTAATTTTTACTGAAACACATCCGGTTTATTTGTTAAATGGAATTTTGCTTTGTTTATAATAATGCTTTTTACCTTTTTAGACGCTTTTTCGCCCTCTCGGAGTATAAACATACGCCTTCTGTATCTTAACGGGCAGCCCCTTTTATCTGTATTGTTTTCGATTTAATACTTATTGCATTTCAGGGATGAATATTATAGTTGAATTTATTTTTTGATATGATATAATTAATTAAAAGGATTTGTTTAGGAGAAATTTTATGCTCAACTTAACTTTTAAAGACATAAACGATGCGCAGTTTAAGCTGTATGAGAATAATCCGATTATAAGAAACACTTTGCCGAGCTTTGTGGTTGCTGATCCGAGCGTGCTGACACCTAAAGACAGCCACGACGGAAAATGGCATCTTTTTTGCCATACATTTTTTGGTGTGTACAGATATGAAAGTGCTGACGGTGTAGATTTTGAAAATAAGGGAAAAGTTGTATCAAGAGCTATGCGCCCTAATATAAACTATGTCGATGGTCGTTGCTATTTATTTTATGAAAGAACGAAGCCTGTTATTTGTAATGCTCTTGCAATATTGGGTGCAAAATGGAAAAGCGAAATCTACTGTGTAGAAAGCGACGACTTAAAGCAGTGGACAAAGCCTCGTCCTGTTATTAAAAAATCAAGAGCCTTTGAAGAGGATGAACACGGACAAGCAATTTCTAACCCATTTCTTTTGAAAACAGAAAAGGGGTATCGTCTTTATTATTCCTGCGGTCAAACTTTTATAAAGGACTGTGGCTTTTGTGAGCCGAGACATATCAGCTTTGCAGAAAGCAGAAGAATTAGTGATGGGTATACAGCAAGAACAGCGCCGATAATAAGCCCGGATGAAAGCATAGAATGGCTTAATCTGTGTTCGGGATGTATTAAGGTTTATAAGCTGTATGATTGTTACATAGGCTTGCAAAACGGAATATATGAAAAGGATGGAAAAAGTCATTCAGCGATTATGCTTTTGAAGTCTGATGACGGAATCAATTTTGAGCTTGTAAAGCCATTTTTACTACCTCAAAAATGTGGTGATAATCAATGGATGGCACAGTATGTTTACGCTTGCTGCTTAACTTATTATGAGGGCAAGCTAAGATTGTATTTTAATGCACGCAATGTTTCAAATAATTTGAAGGGCAGGGAATGTATAGGAATATTTGAAGCAGAAATTCATTAAATTAAGGGTAGCATAATCAGAATAATGCTATTATAAAAAAACAAAAAAAGGAGAGATAATATGAGTAGTTTTTTGAAAAATGATATGAACGGTAAAAATGTAACTGAACGCAGTTCGTTGGAGTCAAGGTACAAAAACAGTGTATCCAATTTGTTGGCTGTAATGGCTTTCAGCTTAATAAATATCATTTTGCTTGTTATTCAATCGGATACATATTTTCTGTTTTCAGCCTTTATTCCTTATGCTTTGGCTTATTACGGTATGTATTTTTGCGGTATGTATCCTGAAGAGTATTATTCCGATGTGCCCGATGCAGAGTTCTTTGATAAGTCTTTTCTTGTGATTACTCTTGTTGCGGCTGCTGTTGTAATTTTGCTTTATTTTATCAGTTGGTTTTTCGCAAAAAAGAAAAAAGTCGGTTGGCTTATTTTTGCGTTAGTACTTTTCTGCATCGATACCGTGGTGATGTTTGTTTTCACAGGCTTTAATATGGATGCTATTATCGATATAATTTTCCACGGTTGGGTTATTTTCAGTCTTGTGAACGGTATTGTAACTTATAACAAGCTCAAAAAACTCCCGGATGATGCAGCACAGCTTGAAATGGAAGAAGATGAGCTGAATTCACAAGCGCAAATTCAAGGAAATAGTGCTGTATTAAGAATGGCTGATACTGACGTTAAGGCGAGAATTTTACTTCAAGCCGAGGTGCCGGGGTACAATATCGTTTATCGCAGAGTTAAAAGAACTAACGAGCTTGTGGTAAATGGCAGAGTTTATGATGAATATGAGGCTTTGGTCGAAATTCCGCACACACTTACCTGCTTTATTTGCGGACATAGAATTGAAGCTTTGTATAATAGCAATAATATGATGTATATTGTTTTCGACGGCGAGGAGCTTGCTAAAAAAGTAAGATTAATCTAATAGCTTGAGCGTTATAAATTAAACGCAAGGTAGCTAAAGGCATAGTTTTTGATGATTTGCCGAAAGATAATTGTTATTGCAATCCGAATTTAAAAATGCTATAATGAAAATACATAAGAAAACATTATATCGAAATGGAGGAAGTATTATGTTAGTTTTAATCGCTGCGCTTTCCGATGTTATTTACTTTATAAAAAAATTCTTTGAAGATGCTTTCGCATCGTTAGCAATCTAACAGCAAAATGCAAGTACCAAGAACGGTGCTTGCGTTTTTTGTTGACAAGGAAAAAAACACAGAGTATAATTATTACAAGATTTCAGCAAACGGAAAGGAAACGGTAGGCAGTACCGTTAGGTGATTGTTATGAAAAGTGTTCTTGTTACAGGTGCCACGGGCGGAATGGGCAAAGCGATATGCGACTCTCTTACAGAAAAAGGCTACAGAGTTTTCGGCTTAGATTACAGAGAAGATGAAAGCGTAAAGGTAAGCGAGTTTTTTAAATGCGACGTAACCGACACAGAGTCTATAGAGGAGGTTTTCGCTAAAATCAAAGATAAGACCGATAATCTTTATGCTATTGTTCATACGGCAGGCGTTTATGATATGGATTCTCTTTTAGAGATGGATGAACAGCGCTTTAAAAGAATTTTCGACATAAACCTTTTCGGCGTTTACAGAATAAACAAGATATTTTCGCCCCTTATGTCTAATGGCAGTAGAATTGTTATTACCTCAAGTGAGCTTGCACCTCTTGACCCGTTGCCGTTTACGGGAATTTACGGAATTACAAAGGCGGCACTCGAAAAGTACGCTTTTTCGCTTCGTATGGAAACCAATCTTCTTGATATTCCTGTCAGTGTTATCCGTCCGGGTGCTGTTGATACAGGACTTTTAAATGTTTCGACTACGGCACTCGAAAGGTTTGTGGGTAAAACAAAGCTGTATAAATGTAATGCTGCTAAATTTCAAAAAATTGTTGACAGTGTGGAGTCAAGAAGTGTAAAGCCGCAAAAAATAGCCGAAAAGGTACTTTTTGCTTTGGAGGATAAAAAGCCGAGGTATGTTTACAATATCAACCGTAACCCGCTTTTGAGAATTCTCGACACACTTCCCGAAAAAATGCAGGTATCGATTATCGGTGAGATACTTAAGACACGAGATTAAACATAATATGGGGCTGCCCACTAAGATGCAGAAGGCGTATGTTTATACTCCGAGAGGGCGAAAA
>CAZNQI010000129.1:0-4915 GCA_964575375.1 uncultured Faecalibacterium sp. | reverse complement strand
GAGGAGATTTTTACCGATAAGTTTTCGCTTTGCTTAGGCGGTGGTGTTCCCGGTTCAATGGTAACACTCAGCCGTTTAGGCGTGAATGTAAAGAATGTAACGGAATTATCTCAGGATATGTTTTCATCCTTTGCACTTAGTGAATTTAAAAAAGCCGGCTGTGAACCAATCAATGTGTATAACGGAAAAAATGTTGCTGTTAACATTACTGCTGCAGCAATAACAAAAAACGATCGCACCTTTTGGTCGTACGGTAACAGCGAAAGTGAAGTGCTGTCCGAGGATATTTATAAGCATTTAATGGGTGCTAAAGCTGTTGCTATGCACGAAGGACACCCTGAGGTTTACAGAAGATTGAAAAGCGAGGGCACTACTGTTGTTTTGGACACCGGCTACATAGAGGATATGAGCATTGAGTCGTATAAAGAGCTTCTCGAGACAGCAGATTATTACCTTCCGAATAGAAAAGAAGCACTTAAGCTTACAAATGAAACAGATGTAAAAAAAGCAGCAATTGTTCTTAGCAAATTTTTAGAAAAGGTAGTTATCAAGCTTGACAGCGACGGTTGTCTTATATATGAAAACGGAAAATACACCTTCGTAAAGAGTATTGATGAGTTTATACGAGTTGACTCAACAGGTGCGGGAGATGCTTTCTTTGCAGGCTTTATGTACGGTATAATGCACGATGAGCCGATTGAAAAGTGCTGTCTTTACGGCAATATAACAGGAGGCAAGTGCGTAACTGCTGTTGGTTGCACAACTGCATATTTCACAGAAAGTGAGCTTTTGGAGTATGCAGAAAAATATAAAGACAATATTGTTTATAACTATTGAACGGAAGAATGATAATGAAAGATTTTTCTAAGTTTTTAGTAGTGTCGGATATAGACGGCACCTTGAATAATAAATTGAGGAGAACTCCTGCTGTTAATACAAAGGCTATAAAACGATTTGTACATGAGCTAAACGGTAATTTTACATTAGCGTCTGCAAGAAACGTTCGGTCTTTAGAACCTCACTATCGAAATTTACCGAATATTTCTACTCCTGCTGTTGTTTTAAACGGTGCAGGTATATACGATTTTACAAAACAAGAGATGGTATGGTTTAACGCTATTTCTGAAAGTGGCGAAGATGTTGTACGAAAAGCTATGGAAAGGTTTCCGTCTTTAGAAATCGGCGTTTTTACAGATGATATGATATATCTTGTAAGACCTCGTGTGATGTCTCCTTGTATGATGTGGCTTGATTCGCTAGCACACAAGAAATGTAAAAGCATATCCGAAGTCCCGAAAGGAAAATGGGGAAAGGTAATATTCTTTTGCTTGCCGAATTTAAAATCAAAAATAAAAGATTTTGTTTTGTCAATAAGTCCGGACGACTTGGCATACATCGAGACCTCCCGTGCATCGTTTGATATGGTAAATAAGACAACGCACAAAGGAAATGCCATAAAAGAGCTTGCAAAGCTTTTGTTGGTGCCGGAAGAAAATGTTTGTGCAATAGGAGATTATTACAACGATTTAGATATGCTCAAAACTGTTGCACATCCTGCTTGCTGTAAGCAAGCACCCGGAGATATTCATTTGGTTTGTGAGTATCACGCTTGCCATTGCAATAATGGTGCTGTAGCAGATTTTTTGTCATACATTGAAAAAACATACGGCTGAATATGAAAGGAGATTTTATAATGAAAAAAATAATTTGTTTTGTAATGTGTATCGTTATGATTTTTACAATTTCTTCAACTGCTTTTGCCACTGAAGGCGGTATTACTGCTGAAGCAACTAACTACGACGGATATCCTCTCGTTATTGTTAGAGGAATAGATTTCGGTGGCTTTGTATACGAGGAGGATGACACTACTGTTTTGCAGGTGAAGCCACTCGATATCATTTCAACGATTTTAGATATTGTTGTGGGCACTTTCGTTAAAAAAGACAAGGATGCATTTCTTAATTGCACGATGGAATATGTTGATACACTTTTTTCACCGATTTCAAACGACAAGAACGGTAATTCATCGCTTGATAACGTTACGATTAAACAGTATCCGTTGTCAATAGACAATTACCCCGAATTTGTTAGCAGCATAAAGCCTGAAAGTGAAGCTGCAATTATGCTTACAGCCATCGAAAAAATAGGTGCTGAAAATGTATATTATTTTACATACGATTGGAGAGCAAGCCCTCTCGAAATAGCAACACAATTAAATGATGTGATTGAAACTGCAAAAGAGAAATCAGGTAAGGATAAGGTTAATCTTGCTTGTGCAAGTATGGGCGGTATGATTGGTACGGCATATCTTTATTCTTACGGCTATGAAAGTGTTAATAATATGGTTTTCTTGTCCTCTGCACATAACGGTTGTTATATGTGTGGTGAGGCTTTGTCGGGTGATATTATTTTTAGTGGCGATACACTTTATAATTCTGTTAAAGCTCTTTGCACAGAAAGTAATATTTTTATCGACATTATGTTCGCTGCACTTAAGATTTCGGGTATATTCGATGTCGTTGCAGAGCTTGCAAATGCTTTCGTTTCAGAAAACAAGGATGTTGTTTACGGTGAAGTAATGCGTGAAAATTTTGGTACCTTCTTCGGCTTTTGGGGTCTTTGTCCTGATGAATTATTCCAAAAGGCAAAAGATTTTATTTTCGCATCTCACGAAGAAGAGTACAGCGCTTTTCTACAAAAATTAGATGATATTGAAGAATTTGTTTACAGTACGGAGGAAGTTATTGACGCTGCTTATGATGCGGGTATTAATGTTTCTTTCGTTGCAGGTTATGATACACCGTTAAGACCTTTGTTTAAGAGCTGTAATCTTAACGGCGACGGTATGCTTGAAACTGTTTTGATGTCTAATTTCGCCACTGTTGCACCGTACGGTGAGGTGTTAAGCGATGAAACGATAACATCAAGTAACTATAATTATGTTTCACCTGACAGAGTTGTGGATGCTTCGACCGCTCGCTACAAAGACTATACTTGGTTTATCAAAAACGGAGACCACGTAGGTTGTGATTATGGTACGACGTATTGCGATTTTGCTTTTTGGTTAATCTTAAATGAAAGTCAGCCAACGATATATCAAAATGAAAAATACCCGCAGTTCTTGGTTTCCGATAATGAAAACAACATATTTACTTGGTAACTGAATATATAAAAAATCACCTGCATTGGTTTTGCGACCAACGCAGGTGTTAATTTTTTGTCTTAGATATCGTTGATATCGTAAGGTGTTTTTTGATAAACGAAGTAATTGAGCCAATTAGTGAACATCAATGTGCCAACATTTCTCCAGGTAATAATCGGCTTTTTGGTAGGATCATCATCGGGGAAATAGTTATATGGCACTTTTATATCAAGCCCTTTTTCCTTGTCTCGGAAATATTCCTTCGCAAGAGTATCCGCATCGTATTCCGAATGTCCGGTTGCATAGAAGTTTCTGCATTCGAGGTCAGATACAAGGTGAATACCGGCTTGTTCGGAATAGGATAGTATTTGCACATCTTTGCACAAAGCAACATCGGAAAACTTGATGTCTGTGTGTCTTGAGTGAGGTACAAAATATGTTTCATCGAATCCACGCATAATAGGATGATAAAGGTCGAGAGGTCTGTGCGGGAAAACACCGAACATCTTTTCTTTTAAGGTGTATTTCGGTATTCCGTAGTGGTAGTAAAGACCTGCTTGTGCTCCCCAACAAATATGGAAGGTGGAGTACACATTTGTTTTTGTCCATTCAAAGATTTTACAAAGCTCGTCCCAATAGTCAACCTCTTCAAACTCCAAAAGCTCAACAGGCGCACCCGTTATAATCATTCCGTCATACTTTTTATGCTTAATTTCATCAAAGGTGTAGTAGAACTTATTAAGATGACTTTGGGATGTGTTTTTAGATTCGTGAGTTGCGGTCTGCAAAAACTCAACATCGACTTGAAGCGGTGTGTTACTCATAAGCCTTAAAAGCTGAGTTTCAGTTGCGATTTTAGTCGGCATCAAGTTTAATATTAGAATTTTAAGAGGTCTGATATCTTGACTTTGTGCACGAGATTCGGTCATAACAAATATATTTTCATTCTCGAGCATTTCTCTTGCGGGTAATCTGTCGTCTATTTTAATTGGCATAATATCACCGTCCTAATTTATATATCTTTTGTATTATATCAAATATCAAATGAGTTTGCAATAACAAACTTACATTAGTTCACTGTCGTATATAGCTCTTACACCACCGATACATTTCGGCCTCGTTCTTGCAAAGGTAACAGTGGCATTACCTATTTTGTTTGTATCAAGTCTGATTGGTACAGCAACGTGTTTTAAGTGCATTCCTATAAAAGTAAGACCAATATCCATGCCTGCATCAGCTTTTACAAATTCAACAGCTACAGGGTCTTTAAAGCTTGAATATGCGGTTGTTGCGAAGCTGCCGCCTGCCTTGATTTGAGGAACAACATTAACAATCTCGAGAGAATGCTTCTCTGCGTATTCTCTTTCAACAATTAAAGCTCGGTTCAGATGTTCACAGCATTGAGCAGCAAGAAAAATACCTTCTTCGTCAAGTGTCGGATAAATCGCTTCAAAAACTGCTTTTGCAGCATCGAGTGAGGAATTCTTACCAATGTTTGCCCCTATTATTTCGCTTGAAGAACAGCCGATAACTAAAAGCTGTCCTTTTTGGAGATTTGCTTTTTCGATTAGTTCCTTTACAGCGCTTTTTGCTTGAATTTCTATTTCTTTCATAATATCACCTTAAATTATTGCTCTTTACATTATACTTCAAAACACAAAAAAATACAACCACTTGAAGCTAAGTTATCAAGTGGTTGTATATGTTTTCTTTAAAACTTTTATGCTTTAATAAGAAGAGGAGTTAAAGCAATCAAATATTGTCCGAGATAAT
>CAZNQI010000128.1:0-4941 GCA_964575375.1 uncultured Faecalibacterium sp. | reverse complement strand
GCCCTCATAGTTTTCTTTGAGCCAAGGAATGATGATTGATGTATCAAGTCCACCTGAATAAGCAAGTACAATTTTTTTAATGTTTTTCATTTTTATTACTCCGTTTCATTTTTACTATTGCTTATTATACGCATTTTTATGCAAAAGTCAAGGCTAATTTTGAATAAAAACATAAAAATATTCATAAACTTTCAGCCTTTTATGCATTATTTCTTCGTCCACTTTGCATAAAGCTTAATATTTCCCATCTGCCAAGGCTTTATTGAGGAAACCTTATCTGCGGAAAAATCTGATTTTGTATACCAGCCTGCAAAATTATATCCGCTTCTGGTGGGCACAGGCAAGGTACAACCCGTGCCGCTTTTATAAGTTTTTTTGTATGACGACGGCATCTTTCCACCGTTGAGAGTATAGGTGATTTTATATGTTTTCGGTGTTACCCAAACTGCGTATAAAGTTACAGTAGCTGCATTTTTAGATGTAAGCTTTGATACCTTTTGTGCATTTGTTATCGTAGCTGTACCATTCTTTGTTTTACTCCAGCCTGCAAACACCTTACCCTTCGGCGCCGTGAAAGTGTTTTTCTTAAGTGATTTTTTTACACCGTAAGTAAAGCCTTTTTGCGCACTCATTGTACCGCTTCCGCCGTTTGCATTAAATTTAACGGTATAAGTATTAGCCTTCCAAACAGCGTAAAGGGTTTTCTTACCACCTGCAGAGGCTACCTTTTTAACAGACTGACCGTCCGTATATTTAACCTCACCTGTTTTAGATGTACTCCAGCCTATAAAAGTATATCCCGTTTTCTTAAACTTGTTTGCTGTAAGGTTGGTTGCCGTAGCGTACGGCAAGCTTTGTGTGTAAGTACTGCCCGAGGTTGCACCGTTTCCGTCAAAGGTTACAGTATACGGTGCATAAGCCGTTATTTTGTATTCTTTTGTAACCTTCACATTACCGTCGGAGCTTTTGAAGGTAATTTTAACAGTGCCCTTTTTCTTCGGTGTTATTTTTCCGCTGCTGCTAACTGTAGCTATAGAAGTATCGCTCGAGGAATACGTTATTGTTGCCGAAGAGGTCTGCGGTAATAAAACAGCAGCAAGTGAGGTTGTCTTACCAACTTTCAGCGTTGTAATGTCCGGTGCATAAATTGTGCATGCCTTTGAAGCTGTGTATCTTTTGTGGCTTACACTGTTAAAACGCATCAAAGTCCAACTGACATAACCCGACGGATAGCACACTGTAACACTTCCTTTGGAATTTGCAAACAAAAAGGCATTTTTGCTGAAATAATCTCCCACCTTTGAAGTAAAGACTGCGTATTTTAAATTTTCACACTCCGAAAATGCGTTCGCACAAATAATCTTTAAAGACGCCGGAAAAGTTATATACGAAATACCTACACCGTCAAAAGCATACGAGCCTATCATCCTCACGTCGTTACCCAAGGTAACCTTTGTAAGATACGGCAAATCATCAGCACAAAAAGCATTAGGTGCAATAACTCTTACATTATCAGATAACACAATTGTTTTAACCTTTGCATTTTTTGCTGTAAAGAGCGAATCAATATATCGTACCGGCTTACCGTCTATCTTCTTTGGGATTTTAACCGTGGTGTCTGTACCCGAATAACCGTTAACTATTATTTCACTGCCTAAATCAACATAGTCGAAAACAGATGTCTTTGCCTTATCCTTTTGGGTTTTAAATACAGGGATAGCCGACGATACCTTCCACAAGGAAGTAACATCCCATAAGTACCCGTCCGCCCAATTGCTGCTGTTTGTGTAAAAGCTCTCGTTTGTAATATTCGACTTTGTAACCTTTTGCGTTTCCTTGTTGCCGTTGTAAAAATCTACATCTACACCGTCCGTATAATTACCCGAATAATAGCACTTCTTAATCGTCGGCGAATATGAGGAACTTAAATCAAGGCTTAATCTGCCTCCCGCAATATTTGTTATACTTACACAGCTTGCTACAAGAGTATTTTCCGCATAAGAGCCGCCGAAATCATTTAAAGCGTTTGAGGAGCTTAATATTCCGCAAATACCGCCCGAAACTGTATCGCTATAGTCGGAAGCAATCTTTCCGTTAAAAATACAATTGTTTACTACACCTGCAAGCATAGTTCCGACAATACCACCCGAAACATTTGCACCCTTAACGGTTACATCGCTACGGCAGTTTGAAATACCCATACTGTATGCAGAGCCCCCGACCTGCGAAAAGTCGCCCACAAGACCTCCTGCAATCAGACCTCTTACAGACCCTGTTACATAGCAATTTTTTAAGTACCCTCCAAAGCTTGAAGCCACTGCACCTACAAGCTCTGTATTTGGCAAATTGATATATACATTTAAAAGATTAAGATTTTTAACTTCACCTGCCGCATTGTAAAACAAGCCTGCACCACTAAGCAATATACCTGTATTGTATCCCTTTATCGTCATATTGCTTATAGAATAGCCGTTACCGTCGAGATTGATTCTTAGCGTGTATCCGTTTTTATCCATACCGAGTATCGGATACCATATTTTATTCGCTAAATCTATATTTTTTGTCAGCTTAAAGTATGTATTGTTCTCTATATTATAGTTATAGCTGTCTGCCGCAATTTTAGCTAATTGCGAAGCTGAAGAAATCAGATACGGCTCGCTTTGCGTTCCCTTTCCCGAAGAATACGACGAAGAAGCATAATCTATCCACAGCTCAGACTTTTTGCAAGTTACGGCACAAGAGGCATAAGCTCCGTTTGAAAGAGAAAATTTTGCCGTTGTAGTGCCGGCGGAAATTCCCAACAAGCCTAAGCCGTCATATTCGGCAATCGACGATTTGCTGAAGGTTACGCTATAGCTTTTATCCGTAGCATCAAACGGCTTTACTTCAACATCTATCGGCGTTGCGGACAACTCCACATATTTGCCTGAATAAACTGTTGCTGTATTTGCGCTCAACGTAATGGTTTCTGCACTCTTTTTATCTCCGAGATACACACCGAAATCAAGCACTCCTGCACCGAAATATAAATCATCGCCCTTAATACCAAGATCAACAACAGCCTTTTTAAGTGCTGTTTCAACCTTTGAAACCGTTAAAGACGGAGTATTTGTAAGAAGCATGGCAACTGCTGCAGAAACAAAGGGTGCTGCCATTGATGTGCCGCTGTAATACGCATAGCTGCCCATAACATCAGGTATTGAGCTTAGTATATTTTCTCCCGGAGCTGCAATATCAATACACTTGCCAAAATTAGAAAAGGATGAAAACTCGTCCTGCTCATTTACCGACGATACAGTTATACAGCTTTCTATATTTGCCGGACAGCAATAATCTGCACTTGAAGATTCGTTGCCTGCCGCCGCAACACATACAATTCCTGCTTTAATCGCCTTTTTAACAGCCTTGCTAACCTCACAATCGTCTTCGCCGCACACACCGCCAAAGCTCATATTGATAACATCAACATTCTTTTCTATAGCCTTTTCAATGCCGAGTGATATTATAAGGTCTGTGGATTCGCCCATATCGGAAAAGCATTTTATCGGCAGAATTTTAACTGTGGACGGTGTATTATCTGCTATAATTCCGGCAACATGAGTTCCGTGGCTGTTATCGTCATAGGGTGTGCTGTCGTTATTCACGAAATCGTAACCGCCCGACTCTATTCTGCCGTAAAGCAATTCGTGTGAATTTGCAATTCCCGTATCAACCACTGCAACAACCACCTTTGTTGTTTGGTTGTTTTCGGTAAGATAAGACGCAAATCTGTCAGTTTCCGTTCTGTTTGCTCCCCACCTGTCAAAGCCATATTCTTCTAATATTGACCCTTTTAAAGAGCTTGTAACGGTTACTTTATCTGCAGAAACGCTGTCTATTGTCTTGTCCGAAGAATAGCAAGCATAAGCATTCATTGTGCTTTCGATTGTTTCAAACTGCAATACATATCTTCCCTCACCGTCCGAAATTGCCGAAACGGCATCATAAACATTCTCTAAAACAGCACTTCCCTTTGTTCTGACTATAAGTCTTTTTGTTTGGAACGGTCTTGTTATTATAAGACTGCCGCCTTCACCTTTGATAAGCTCATAGCCTTGTTTTTTAAATTCCTGTAAGGTTATGTACTTTTGCGATTTTTCCTGAGCTTCGCTTACATCTGCCACCTTTTCGTTAACATTTTCGGCGTTTTCTATTATTTGTTCAAACTCACCTTCTGCCGAATGTGCTTCAAGTACGCTGTAAAGCGAAATTTCATTATTTTCATCTGTCGTATCTTCACTCACAACACTCACAACAGGTACTTCGGAAATAATTTCTTCTTCACCGTCTTTTTTTATCGTATTGTTTTCAATATCTACAACAATGGATGAAAAATAGCTGTCCTCGTAATTTTCTTCAACCATTTCTACACTCATTTGCAAAAACTCATCTGCTGTATCGGCATATTCTATTTCGGTTGCCTCACCGATTTGCTCGTTTTGGAATAAATTTTCACTGCTTATAGTTTCCTGTATAGAAGATAAAATTTCTTCGCTTTCCTCTGCCAAAGCCTTAACATCGAATGAAATCACACAAAAAACAGTTAAACACGAAAGCAAAAAAGCTACTGTTTTTTTCATTTAAAACGCTCCTTTTTTAAATATCTATATAAATGTAATAATAATCCATTTTCAGTATACAATAGAGTAATAACTTTTTCAATATAAAAGTTATTAAATTTCTTGTTTAACAAATGGATTTGTGTTATAATAACCTCACGACATCACGAAAAATCAACTAAAGTCGATTTTGGTTCTGTCGGAGAACATTGTATCATTCCCGCTTTCGGCACAAACGCGCCTTGCGGATATGTTATAATAACCTCACGACATCACGAAAAATCAACTAAAGTCGATTTTGGTTCTGTCGGAGAACATTGTATCATTCCCGCTTTCGGCACAA
>CAZNQI010000127.1:0-4971 GCA_964575375.1 uncultured Faecalibacterium sp. | reverse complement strand
GGATAAAGGATACATTTTCTCACCCTTTCTTACTAAAAGATTTTATAAATTATATCACAGTACCTTAAATTTTTCAATACAGTTGAATTTTATGACCTTTTATGCTAAAATCATTATGGAATATTTTAAGTAAAGGTAGTGGGAAAATGGACAGTAATTATTTTATCTTAAGAAGGGTAACTCTCGGAGGCTTTAACCGAAAGGATGTTATTTCTTATATTGAAAAAATCAAAAATGAATTTGCGGATTACAAAAGTAAGGCAGAAAAAACAATTGCCGAGCTTCAAGCAGAGGTTCAAGCCTTGAAAGCACAGGCTGTACAATTAAATGAAAAGCCGGAAGCTTCTGCAGAACAGGAGAAGCAAGAAACAGAGGCTGAAGAAACGCAAGCAGAAGAAACACCGACACAATGCGAGGAAAGTATTGTGGATGTGCTTTGCAATAATAACGCATCTGCAAATGAAAAAGTTAAGGCAGAGGAATGTGAAGAAAAAAGCATCAAGGAACTCATATATGAAACAATAAAGAATTTTTCTTTTGATTACAATAGCGAGGATGCACAAGCCGGAGCACCAAACCAAAAGAACAACGCAGGTGTTTCGGTTTTAGATTCTATTTCAACATTTGCATTTTAAGAAATCGGTAAATTAAAGTTTTGGATGTGATAAGATGAAAAACGACACGAGAAAAAAGACAATATTAAAAAAGACAGCAATCGTGATATCGCTGTTTATCTTTTGCGTGTCATTTTATACCGTGGCATTTTCTGCAACAGATACTGCTTTTGAAAAAGCCATTACCGATTTTCCGGAAAGCTATAAGGTTTATTTAAGACAGCTTCACGAAATGTATCCCGATTGGGAGTTTAGAGCGCTCAAAACAGGTCTCGATTGGAATACCGTTATAGATAATGAAGTTGGTGATAAATCTCTTGTTGACAACTCTGTTTCTGCAGCTGACTTAAAGAGCAAGGCTGTCGGAGATTACGATTATTCAAAGGGTGCATACATAGAAAAAGACGGTGGCTTTGTTGCCGCAAACCGACTCGCCGTTGAATATTTTATGGACCCGAGAAACTTCCTTAATGAAGAATCTGTTTTTCAGTTTGAAGATTTAGGCTTTGACAGCACAATAACTCAGGCAAATGTTGAAGCTGTGCTTAAAGGCACTTTTATGGAAAACGCAAAAATGAATTATTATGATTCAAGCGGCAGCCTTGTTACAGCCACTAAAACATATTCTGCAGCTATTTATGAAGCGGGAAAGAAGTACGGTATCAACCCTTGTTTTCTTGCTTCTAAAATAAAAAATGAAGTAGGCTCGAGCGGAAGCGGCAGCTCCTCGGGACTTCATTCCACATATCCCGGTATCTATAATTTTTACAATATAGGTGCATACGACGGTGCTAATGCCATTGCAAAGGGTCTTAAGTGGGCGAGTGAGGGAACAACCTACGGCAGACCTTGGACTTCACCTTATAAGTCTATTTTAGGCGGCGCGCAGTGGATAGCAGACAATTATGTTGCTATCGGTCAAAATACGGGATATTTCCAACGCTTTAATGTAAATCCGTCTTGTACAAAGCCTTTGTACACTCATCAGTATATGACGAACTTAACGGGTGCTTTGTCTCAGGGATATACGACATATTTGTCTTATGTTAAGGGTAATGTTTTAAACAGAAAAATTGTATTCACAATTCCTGTTTATGAAAATATGCCGTCGGAAAGCACTGATTTACAAGGAAAAAACAATGCTGACAGCACTGTTCAAACGGGAATTGTATATAACAGCTATGGCTATTCGTATGTTAGAACAGGACCGTCAACCGATTATGCAAGACTTCTTGATTCAAGCAATACAGCAATAAAGCTTAACCAAAACCATTCTCTTCAAATTTTAGGTAAATATACCACAGATGCAACCTATTATGTGAATATATTGCAATATCCTCATTGGTTAAAGGTTCAGTTTACCTATAACTCCCAAACTTATACAGGCTATGTACCTGAAAGCTTCGTGAGTATTACATCCACTACAAGCGTAAGCACGGGAACATACGATTTGAGTTATATTAAGGGTGAGAGTGAAAGTTTAAATATCGTGTCTTCAAACCCGAATATAGCAGTTGTTGTTTCGCCTATGCAGGTAAATTTTGTTTCCTCGGGTACGGTGGAGCTTATTACTTACGATTCAACGGGCAGATACGATAAGGTGAAATATGTTGTTGACGCATCTTCTTCTACTGCTGTAGGCAGTATTTCTGTTACGAAATACACAACATCGCTTAAATTTACGGCTACTAAGAGAACGGATGCATTGAAGTATCAGTTCACTCTTTTTGATTATACTACGGGTGAAATTGTATCAACGGTTACCACAGCAAATAATTATTACACGTTTAAAAATTTAACAAACAGCAAGAGATATACCTGTGCTGTCAGATGTGTTCTTTCAACGGACAGTGCAGAAAAATACGGTGCAACAAAATCATTGACAGGTTTCACGAAGCCTCAAACGGTAACATCGCTTGTGGGGGAAAATACAGATAACGGTGTTAAGGTATCTTGGAATCCGGTTGAAAATATCACTGCTTATTTAGTTTACGGATTTAATGAGTCAACGGGCAAATATACAAAAATTGCAAAAACAACCGATAGCTCCACCGTATTGAGCTATGATGTTTTAGTTTATGATTCCTATGCTGTCAGAGCTTATGTTAAAGACAGCGTGGGTACAGAATATTCAGCGTATTCTGAACATATAGTCATCTCAAACCTGCCTACAGCACCCGCAAATATCGGTGTTGAAAATCTCACGTCTAACGGTTATACAATAACATGGGATGCAGTAAACGGTGTTGAGGGCTATGATGTTTACAAGTATAGTTCGGCTGAAAATAAATATGTTTTGCTTTCGGAAACCGTATCAAACAGTATAGCTGTTTCTTCTCTTTCGGCAGGTGAAAGTGCAAAATACAAAATCTGCAGCCATAAAACCATAAACAGCGAAAAGGTATATTCGGAATATTCTGCCGAATTTGAAATCACAACGCTTCCTGATAAAATGACAACGGTTACAGCTTATGATGAAACGGATAGATCTGTTTCGCTTAAGTGGAGTGCTGTTTCCGGTGCAGCTGTTTACAGGGTTTATCTTGTTGAGGGAGATAAGAAAACATTACTTTCTGAAACGGAAAAGCTTTCGGTAATAATTGATGAGCTCACATCGTTTAAAAATTATACCTTCTGTGTTGTGCCTTGCGTTAAAAATATCTCTATTGTTTATGAAAGCACAAATTCAACAACAATTGATGCCAGAACGAAAATAACAGCAGTTTCTGATTTAAGTGTGAAATCAAAGAGTGTTGATTATATTAAACTAAAATGGAGCAAAAATTCCGTTGCAACAAAGTATCAGGTGTATTCATACGATTCATCAAGCAAAAAATATACCTTGATAGGAAATACAACCTCTACAACCTATACGGTAAAAAATCTTGCTATAAATAAAACGTATAAATTTGCCGTAAGAGTTGTCGGTGTTGCGAGCGATAACGGTAAGACCTATTATTCGTCGTATTCAAGTATCTTGACAGCGAAAACTGCCGTTCCCGTGCCGACAGGCTTTGGCTTTACAGATGTTACCTCCACCTCGTACAAAATTAAATGGACTGCTGTGGACGGTGCTGTGTCCTATAATATCTACAGAAAAACTGACGGCGAATACGTTAAGATTGCAAACACGAAATCAAACACGTATACCGTAAAAGGCAGGAAAGCAGGGAAAAAAGAGTATTACAAAATAACAACCGTTATGAAGGTTGACTCAAAGTCCTATGAAAGCGTTCTTTCGGACTGGTTCAGTGTAGCTGCACTTCCTTCAACGGTAACCTCGCTTCAGGCTACGCCGTATGTGAATTCCGTAAAAATTACTTGGAAGGCTGTAAGCGGTGCAAGCAGATACAGAGTATATATTTACGACAGTACGGCAGGAAAGTATGTTAAAAAAGCTGATGTAACAGGAACTTCTTGTACTTTGAAGTCGCTCACTTCGGGCAAAACATATAAAATTGCAGTCAGAGCATTTACAGATTTAAGGAAAGGGTCTGTATACAGCTCTATGGCGAAGCTAACGGTAACTACTCTGCCGAGTAAGGTTACGTCGGTTAGTGTATCGAATGTTAAAACAACCTCACACACTCTTAATTGGAGCAAGGCTTCTAAAGCTAATTACTATTATATTTACAGATATTCTTCATCTTCAAAGAAATATGTAAAGATTGCAGGAACGGCGAAAACCACTTATACGGTAAATGACCTTTCTTCGGGTAAGACTTATAAATATAAAATTATATCAGCCGTGCTTTCAAACGGAAAGTGTCTTGCAAAGGGCAGTGCTTCATCTGTATACAGCTTTGCAACCTTGCCGGAAAAGGTAACTTCACTTAAGGGTACATCGACTGAAAGCAGCATTAAGCTTACGTGGAAAAAGGTTACGGGAGCCACAAAGTATGAGGTGTATTACTACGATGCAGATGCCTCTGCTTATTTCTTGGCAGGCTCGGTTGACACTAATACTTTTTCAATTCAAAACCTTGCATCTGAAAAAAGCTACAAGTTTAAGGTTAAGGCTGTAAGAGTTGTTTCGGGTAAGTCTTACAAAGCAGCGAGTTCATCAGCTTTGACGGTTAAAACAAAATGACGAAAAATATCTTCTTTAAGGCAAATATATCAAAAAAAATAAAGTAAATTTTGATATTCTTATTGACAAATCGTCGCTATATCTATATAATGTTATTCGTTAATATGAGGTGAGTTATGTTTATTGAACTTGAAAATTTATTTAACGGCGGTATAACACATATCCCTTTGGATTGCGAATTCGATTTTTCTTCAGAAGAGATTGACGGTGTGTTTCCATTCACAGCACCTGTTAAGCTTAAGGGTGAAATTAAGAATGTTGCAGAGC
>CAZNQI010000126.1:0-4994 GCA_964575375.1 uncultured Faecalibacterium sp. | reverse complement strand
CACGAATGTTTGTGGAACTCTTCAACCACTAAATGATGATGTTGAATTAAGATATCAAAAATACGCATTAGAACATATTGCTTTTTATCATAAAAGAGCCGATACTAATGGTTTTAAAATAATGAACAATGAGATGGCTGCAATACATACAATTTTACCGTCATTTTCCGAACAACACCGTATAGCAGACTTTCTCGATGAAAAGTGTGCAAAAATTGATGCTGTCATTGAAAAGCAAAAGCAAATTATTGAAAAGCTGAAAGAATACAAACTTTCAGTTATAACCGAAGCCGTAACTAAAGGCCTTGACCCCGCTGTTCCTATGAAAGACAGCGGTGTTGAATGGATTGGGGAAATACCTGAAGAGTGGGAAACAAAAAAACTCAAGTATGCTACGACGATTATGCGAGGTAGATTTAATCACAGACCGAGAAATGACCCGGATTATTACGATGGTCAATATCCATTTGTACAGACTGGTGATGTTGCAAGAGCAAACAAGTACATAAATAATTATAGTCAAACTTTAAATGACTTGGGATATTCGGTAAGCAAAGAATTTCCCAATGGCAGCATTGTAATGACAATTGCAGCAAATGTAGCAGATGTTGCTATATTGACATTTAATGCTTGTTTTCCTGATAGCGTAGTAGGTTTTCTTCCTGAAAACATTGAGCCGATGTATTTGTATTATGCATTAAAAGCTATGAAACAGCAATTATTACGAAATGCAATTATAAGTACACAGTTGAATTTAAATATTGAAATTATCAAAGAGGAGTTTATCCCTATTCCGTCAAAAGACGAGCAGATTTGCATATTAAACTTGCTTGAAAAACAGATTACTAAGATCGATTCTCTCATAGATAAAAAACAAGCGATTATAGATAAACTCACTGAATATAAAAAGAGCCTCATTTATGAGGTGGTCACAGGTAAAAGAGAGGTGTGAATATGAATCCTTTATATGAAATGTTCAATCAACAATACATACAGCAACAGGCTCAAAAGAATGAGCATTTAGAGCAAGTGGAAGAAGTTCAAAAAAGTATAAACTCACTAAAAGATTTCCTTGACAGCTTGAATAAAATTAAAGAACCATACTACAATATGGCAGCTGTCGGGTATTCTTTGGTGATTGCAGAGTATTTAAATAAAGGTAAAATGCAATGAATAAACAAAGTGAAGGTGATTAAAACTGCTGTTAAAGATTATTGATGAAATTAATCAAGCTCTTGAAAAGGAGTGTTTCTTGGCGGCATTATCTTTGAGTTTAACTTTGCCGGACATTTGCGGCATAGCAAAATACGGTGATATACAGGTTTGTGAACGATATAAAAATTGGTATCGAGAATATATTGAACCGTTAGAGAAGCCAACAAGTAAGTACGGCTGTGATATGCCATATTTGAGTGCAGATGTTGTTTATAGTTTGAGATGTTCAATGTTGCATCAGGGTACACCTAATGTTAAATCTTCTAAAATTAATGATGAAAGATGCAAGGTTGATAAATTTGAACTGATCATAAATGATGATTCAGGCGTTGATGGTGGTATAACGATGGTTGCTTATGGCTCAAAAATGAAAATCGTCAGACGAGAACAAAGCGTCAGTATACAGCATTTATGCCATATTATTTCTAATGCAGCAAAAAAATATTATGATGATAATCAAGAGAAATTTGATTTCTTTAATTATTACTTGACTGATAATCGCAAAGGAGAACTTTAATTATGATAGTAAATGAAAAACGCTTTGAACAAGATATAGAATACTATCTCTGCAACCACGGCGGATACATAAAAGGTGACCCGAAAGCATTTGACAGAAAGCTTGCTCTTGATGTGAAAACCTTTGTTTCATTCATCAAAGCAACTCAGCCAAACGCCTGGGAGAAATATGAAAAAATCTACGGCACGGACAGCGAATCAAAAATCGTTGACCGTTTCTGTCGTGTTGTCAAAAATGAAGGTTTGCTGAAAGTTCTCCGTCAAGGCTTTGTTGACAGAGGTATTAAGTTCCGTGTTGTTTTCTGGAAGCCAGAAACTTCACTTAATGAGCAAAGTATGAAGCAGTACGATGGTAATATTCTTCATTGTACCCGTCAGCTCCATTATTCTCTGCTTAACGAAAACAGCATTGATATCGTTCTTTTCCTTAACGGTATTCCTGTTGTTTCAATGGAGCTTAAATGTCAGTTCACAGGCCAGAATGTATCTAATGCTATAAATCAGTATAAGTTTGACAGAGCAAGCAAGGATGAGATTTTCGCTTTTAATGAGCGTGTACTTGTTCACTTTGCCGTTGACTTAAGCAATGTCTATATGACAACACGCCTTGAAGGTGCTTCTACATATTTCTTGCCATTTAACCAAGGTTCAAACGGTGCGGGTAATGTCGGAGGCAAGGGTAATCCGATAAATGAAGACGGTTATGATACTGCATATCTTTGGGAGAAGATTCTTTGTAAGGACAAGCTTCTTGAAATCTTACATAAGTATCTGCACCTGCAGATTGAAAAAGACGATAAGGGAAATATCAAGTCAAAGAGGATGATATTCCCTCGTTATCATCAGCTTGATGTTGTAACAAAGCTCCTTGCTGATGTTAAAGAAAACGGTGCAGGTAAGAGTTATCTTATTCAGCATAGTGCCGGTTCAGGTAAATCAAATTCAATTGCCTGGCTTGCTCACCGCCTTTCAGGTCTTCACGATGCAAATGATGAAAAGATATTCCAGTCAGTTATTATCGTAACTGACAGACGAGTTCTTGACAGTCAGCTTCAGAATACCGTTTATCAGTTTGACCATGTTGAAGGTGTAGTACAGAAAATTGATAAAAACGCACAGCAGCTTAAAGAGGCTATTGAAGCGGGGACAGGTATTATTATCACAACCTTGCAGAAATTCCCTGTTATTTACAAAGAGGTACAGACCGGACACAACCGTTTTGCAATTATCATTGACGAGGCTCACTCATCACAGACAGGTGACGCTGCGAAGAAATTAAAAAGAGCCCTCGCTGATACTGAAAAGGCTCTTGAAGAATATGCAGAACTCGAATACGCAGAGGAAGAGACCAAGAAAGATGATGAGGACAAGCTGCTTGATGAGCTTGCATCTCACGGTGCACACGAAAATATGTCTTTCTTCGCTTTTACAGCAACGCCTAAAGAGAAAACTTTGCAGATTTTTGGGCATCCTGATGCAGAAGGAAGATACCACCCCTATCACATTTATTCAATGCGTCAGGCTATAGAGGAAGGATTTATTCTTGATGTTCTTAAAAACTATATGACATATAAAATGTACTATAAGATTGCAAAGAACATTCCTGATGATCCCGAACTTAATACAACTGCAGGTATTAACGCTATAAGAAATTATGAGTCACTGCATCCTCATAATATTTCGCAGAAGACCGCTGTTATGCTTGAGCATTTCAGAAGTGTTACTATGCATAAAATAGGCGGCAAGGCTAAAGCGATGATTGTTACTCCGTCAAGACTTCATGCTGTTCGTTATCTGCTTGAATTCAAACGGCAGATTAAGGATAAAGGTTATGCTGATCTTGATGTACTTGTTGCTTTTTCAGGTGAGGTTGAGGACAACGGCGAGCCATACACCGAAGAAAAGTTAAATAAAACCAAAGACGGCGAAACAATCAAAGAGAAGGCTCTTCCTGCTGCTTTCCATACTGATGAATTCGGTATGCTTATAGTTGCTGAAAAGTATCAGACGGGCTTCGATGAACCGCTGCTTCATACAATGTTTGTGGATAAGAAACTGTCGGGTGTTAAGGCAGTTCAGACACTTTCACGCCTTAACAGAACGACAAAGGGCAAGCAGGATACATTTGTACTTGACTTTGTAAACACAGCAGAAGATATCAAGAAATCCTTTGAGCCTTATTATGAAGAAACTGTGCTCGAAGAAGAAACAGATCCTAATGTTATATATGACATCCAAGGTACTCTTGACGAATACAGAGTGTACCAAGAGGCTGAAATTGAATCATTTGCAAAGGTCTTCTATTCAAACAAAGAACAACAGTATGGTGATGAAGGTAAACTAAAAGCGAAGCTTCAACCTGCTCTTGACAGATATAACGCACTTGATGACGAAAAGAAAGACCTTTTCAAAGGTACACTTGCGAGATTTAATCGTATCTATGCTTTTATAACACAGGTTTGCCGTATGTTTGATAAGGACATTCATAAATTCAGCATCTACGCAAAGTTCTTATATAAGTTCCTTCCTAAGGGTGGCGGAACAAAAGTTGACGTTGATGACAAGGTGCTTCTTGAGTACTACAAGTTAGAAAAGGATTTTGAAGGCAATATCGAACTTGAACCCGCTGAAGAAGGGTTCAGACCAATATCCGGTGAGGCCGGTAGAAGAGAAGAAAAGAAGGATCCTCTTACAGTTATCATCGATAAAATTAACCTTGCTTTTGGCACAAACTTTACCGAAATGGATAAGGTGCTGTTACAGATTGAAAATGACTATGTAGCAGATCCTAAATGGCAGGGCTATGCAAAGAGCAATGACTATAAGACATTCCTTATGCTTCTTGAAAAGGATTTCATTGAGATGGCTGCAGCCAGATATGAGCAGAATGAGGCGTTCTTTGTTAAATTGTTCTCTGAACCTGAAATGATGAAACAGATTAGTGAAACGATTGCTCCTCTTATTTATGAGAGGTTGAAGAGAAAAAAAGAAAATTGAGGTAAAAATATGAAGAAAATAGAGGGTTCACCCAAAAGTTTAAAACAGTTGTTGCAAAACACGAAGTACACTATTCACTATTACCAGCGTGAGTATATGTGGCAAAGAAAGCATATTGAAGAACTTATAGACGATTTAACATCGGAGTTTCTTGAATACTACAGACCCGGTGATGCAAGAC
Organism: uncultured Faecalibacterium sp.; assembly: GCA_964575375.1. Classification (GTDB taxonomy): domain Bacteria; phylum Bacillota; class Clostridia; order Oscillospirales; family Acutalibacteraceae; genus UBA6857. The sequence continues at coordinate 85 of CAZNQI010000126.1, read as the reverse complement.
AAGTAGTTCAAGATTATGGTGCTTATTTTATGGGTTCTATTGTTCTTGCCGGTAGAGAAAAAGCAACTATTGACGGTCAACAGTG
>CAZNQI010000125.1:0-5030 GCA_964575375.1 uncultured Faecalibacterium sp. | reverse complement strand
AAAGTGTTAAAGAAATATTTTCAAACACAATTTTTCCTCTTTCGTTTTTATATAATCTAAAACATTATACAACAAAACTATGTTTTTTACAAGACTTATTTTTGTAAAATACAATTTAGAAAAATATAGTTTCTTTTCGCACTTACTTTTCTATATTGCAATATTCAATCTTTTCCAAAATTTTTTTAAAAAATTTTATGATTAGGTATTGATATTTTTAATTTATGTGCTACAATGAAGACATAAAGTAGAAAGGGAGGTAACGAACTATGGCATACGTTATTGGCGACGATTGCATCTCTTGCGGTGCATGCGCAGCTGACTGTCCCGTAGAAGCTATCAGCGAAGGCGACGGCAAGTACGTTATTGATGCAGATGCTTGCATCGAATGTGGTGCTTGTGCAGGTTCATGCCCGGTTGAAGCTATCAGCGAAGGCTAATTAAATCATTTTACAAAATTACAGGGCTGTTTTTGCAGCCCTTAATTTTTTTTGCTAAAGAAGATGAAATTGTTTTCTTAAACGCTATGTCTCAATTAGTGCTTGATTTTAAAAATCAGCAATTTGCAATGGGTGCTTCACTATGAATTGTATACATTCGCATACATTAAGAGTAACTTCTAACTTCCTTTGCTTCTTCACTGCTCTGCTGCTTAACAGCTTTTTGACTCCTCATTCCCGGTTCCCATTGTTCCGTACTTGACAATAAACAATAAAAATAATAATATAAAGCTATAAACTATAGGAGTTGAAAATATGATTGCAGGTATCGTGTGCGAATACAATCCTTTTCACAACGGACATCTTCATCACATAAATGAAACAAGAAAAAAAGCAGATTACATCGTTTGCGTTATGAGTGGTAACTTTGTGCAACGAGGTGAATGTGCATATATAGACAAATGGACCAGAGCAAGACTTGCCGTTATGCAAGGTGCCGATATAGTCATAGACCTTCCTACACCCTGGAGCTGTGCCGGTGCAGGCTCATTCGCAAGAGGCAGTATAGCTTTGCTTCAAAGCTTTGGTATCGATATGCTGTCCTTCGGCAGCGAAACAGAAAGCCTTGAGCTTTTGCAAAAATGCGCTGATATCAGCACCGACCCGCTTCTTACTGAAAAAGCCAAACGGCTTATGTCGCAGGGACTCACCTACCCCGCCGCGATAAGCGCCGCAGCAAAGGATATTTACGGCGAAGAATTTTCCGATGTACTTTCCGGTGCCAACAACACCCTTGCAATAGAATATATAAAAGCCGCCAATGAGCTTTCCTGCAGCTTTTCCTTTTTACCCGTAAAACGACAAGGTGCGATGCACGACAGTTCAAAAGCGCAAGGCAATATCGCCAGTGCAAGCAAAATAAGAGGTATGGAAAATTTTGACGATATACAAAAATTTGTAAGTCCCGTTACGTTTGAGTGGCTTTCAGACTTAAAGGAAGTGGGGGTTGTGCCCTGTTCGCTTTCAAACTGTGAAAAGGCAATACTTTCATCTTTAAGAGAAATAAAAAAAGACGACTACCCTATTTATATAAGCGACCGACAAGGTCTATCCTCGAGAATATACGAAAGTGTACGCACAGCAGAAAGTCTTCAAATGCTTTATGAAAACGCAAAGAGCAAAAACTATACGCTTTCAAGAATACGACGAGATATTCTCTCGCTTTATCTCAAGATTCCTGCAATCTTAAGCGAAGGTATTCCGCCGTACATCAGAATTCTCGCTGTAAATTTTAAAGGTCTTACCCTTTTAAAAAGCGCAAAGGAAACCTCAAGGCTTCCTATTGTTACAAAACACAGCGATATGCAGTATCTAAACAAAAAAGGCAGGGAAATTTACGAAATACAATGCTCAAGTACAGATAAATTTGCCATTTGCAGTGAAAAAATAAAACCCTGCGGACTTGAACAAAGAAATTCAATGATTATAGTAAAATAAAAAAAGCAGATTGCTTGCCGTTAATGCTTGCAATCTGCTTTGTATTTTATTTAGACAGCAATACTCTGTCCGATGCGAATTCAGAACCGCTTGTCTGTGAAAACTTTTCCAAAAGCTCATCAATGGTAAGCCTTTTCTTTTCCTCGCCCGAAATATCAAAAATTATTCTTCCCTCATGCATCATAATAAGTCTGTTGCCGTGTCTTATTGCATCGTTCATATTATGAGTAACCATCATAGCTGTGAGATTGTTTTCCTGAATAATTTTATCACTGATTTCAAGAACCTTTGCAGCAGTTTTAGGATCGAGTGCCGCTGTATGCTCGTCGAGCAAAAGAAGCTTCGGCTTTTGAAGTGTTGCCATAAGAAGTGTCAAAGCCTGTCTTTGACCACCGGACAAAAGTCCTACCTTGCTTGTCATTCTTTCTTCAAGTCCCAAGTCAAGCTTTTTAAGCTCTTGTGCAAAAAAGGCTTTTTCCTTTTTCGTAATACCCCAAGAAAGTCCTCTTGATTTGCCTCGTCTGAGAGCAAGAGCCATATTTTCCTGTATTTCCATATCAGCGGCAGTTCCCATCATCGGGTCTTGGAATACTCTGCCGAGATATTTCGCTCTTTTATGCTCCGGCATCGAGGTAACATCAACCCCATCAATTACAATTGAACCGCCGTCAATTTTCCAAACACCCGAAACAGCGTTAAGCATTGTGCTTTTACCTGCACCGTTGCCACCTATTATTGTTACGAAATCGCCCTCATTTAATTTGAGATTTACTCCGTTTAATGCAACCTTTTCGTTAATGGTGCCGGCATTAAAGGCTTTGTATATGTTTTTAAGCTCAAGCATTTTCGGCACCTACCTTTCTCTTCGGCTTTGAAAAGTACTCGCTTTTCATATAAGGTATTGCAAGGAAAACAGCAACAACCAAGGACGAAAGGAGCTTTAACAGGTCTGCGTCAAGGCCGAGACAAATAATTATTTGATATACGATATAGTACACTACTCCGCCTAAAGCTACGGCTATCAGCTGGAATGCAAAATTCTTGCAAATTTTTCCGAACAATGCACTGCCGATAATGATTGCGGCAAGTCCCGTAACAATGGCACCTCTACCCATACTTACATCTGCATAACCATTATATTGAGCAAGGAACGCACCAGAAAAAGCAACGATACCGTTTGAAATAACAAGGCCTAAAATAGTTGTAATTTTTGTGTTGATACCCTGCGCACGGCTCATATTGAGATTTGAACCCGTTGCACGAAGCGAGCAACCGAGAGACGTACCGAAGAACCAATAAAGAACTGCAACTATAAGAAGAACCGTCAGTGCAGAAATTAAAATGGTGTTTTCGTATAACGGAACACCCTTGATATTTCTTAATGAAACCAAAAGGTCATACTTGCTTGCACTTACAGCTTGGTTAGCCTTGCCCAAAATCTTAAGATTTACCGAATACAAACCGAGCTGTGTTAAAATACCTGCCAAAATAGCCGGTATACCCATTATCGTGTGGAAAATACCTGTTGCAAGGCCACAGAGCATACCTGCAACAACCGAAGCCAGCAACGCAACAGGAACGCTGTATCCCTTCATAATAAACACAACGCAAACTGCACCACCTGTGCAAATTGAACCGTCAACCGTAAGGTCAGATACATTAAGAACTTTGAACGTAATATAAAGACCTATTGCCATAATGCCCCAAATAAAGCCTTGGGCAACGGCACCCGGCAAGCTGTTCACAATACTGTTTAATATATTCATAAAGATGAACTCCTAATTTTTAATAACATTCTGCGTTGCAGTGGCTCGCAAAAACCACTGCAACGCAACTATATAGTATAAATTCTCGCTTAAGCTGTTTGTTTATTCTGCATCAAGAGCAACGTATGTATCAGGAACCTCAATACCGAGCTCTGCACAGATTTCAGCATTGTATTTTGCAACAACGTCTTCGTCATACTGAATAGCCATCTCTGAAATATCAGCTTCGCCCTTGAGAATTTGAGCTGCCATTTCACCTGTCTTTTCACCGAGCTTATAGTAGCTGATTGAAAGTGTTGCGATACCACAGCCTGAACAGATACCTGCTTCACCTGCGATTACTGGAACCTTTGCAGGACGGCAAACACCGTCGATAACACCTGTTGAGGATGCTGCTGCGTTATCTGTAGGAACATAGATAGCGTCGCTTGTTTCGCAAGCTGCTGTTGCAACTGCTGCGATATCATCTGTGCCTGAGAATGAATAATCTGTTACCGTGATACCCTTATCCTCAAGGTATTCTCTTACAACCTTAACCTGGTATGCTGAGTTAGGTTCAGCTGAGCAATAAAGAAGACCAACATTCTTTGCATCGGGAACAAGGTCGATAATCATTTGAGCCTGCTGATCAAGAGGAGCAAGGTCTGATGTACCTGAAACGTTACCGCCAACAACGCCGTTGAAATCTTCAATTTCAAGAGCAACACCGTATTCTGTAACCGATGTACCGAGAATAGGAATTGTTGTTGTGCCCTGAACTGCAGATTGAAGTGCAGGTGTAGCGTTTGCCATAATAAGGTCAACCTCGCTTGAAACAAAGCCGTTAATGATAGCTGCGCAAGCGCTTGTATCGTTAGAAGCGTTCTGCTCTAAAAATTCAACGTTTTCTTCACCGAGAGCAGCAATAACAGCAGCCTTAAAGCCTTCTGTTGCCGCGTCAAGTGCATCGTGCTGTACCAACTGACAAATACCGATTGTGAATTTTTCTGTTTCGTTTTGTGTTCCGCCACAAGCTGCAAGTGTGAAAAGCATACAGATTGCAAGTGCGATTGCTAAAAACTTTTTCATTTTGAAAATCTCCTTTTATTTCGTTTTAGAGTTTTACCCCTTTACAGTTTTAAAGTATAGCACTTTAAACCGCAAAAGTCAACAAGATTTTATAAAAAATAAAAATATTTTTAAAACTATTGCTCTATCTAAACACAGAGGACAGGTTACAACCCTGCGAGAGCGCCGACTAACCTGTCCCAATTGTATTTGTTTTATTTAACTTTTATGCTCTTAACACTGCTCCATGCACCGTAGATTGTTTTACCGTCAACGGTTT
>CAZNQI010000124.1:0-5048 GCA_964575375.1 uncultured Faecalibacterium sp. | reverse complement strand
CTGCGGCAACAACCAAAACTGCGATATCGGTTGCCATTGCACCTCTTGCTCTCATAGATGTGAAGGCTGCGTGGCCCGGTGTATCAAGGAAGGTGATTTTCTGTCCGTCAAGGTCAACACGATAAGCACCTATGTGCTGTGTGATACCACCTGCTTCGGTTGCTGTTACGCTGGCGTTACGGATAGCATCAAGTATAGATGTTTTACCGTGGTCAACGTGTCCCATAACAACTACAACCGGATCTCTCGGAAGAAGATCGTCCTGTGTATCTTCGTGGTCGTCGATAATTCTTTCTTCAATTGTTACAACAACTTCTCTTTCAACCTTTGCGCCAAGCTCTGTTGCAACTATTTCTGCTGTGTCAAAATCGATAGTCTGGTTAACGGTTGCCATTGTACCGAGCTTAAACATTTCTTTTATAACCTCTGCTGCTGTTCTTCTGAGAAGTGCGGCAAGGTCGCCGACTGTAATTTCGTCGGGAATTTTGATTGTGAGAGTTTTCTTTGCTCTTTCAGCTTCGAGTCTTCTCATTCTCTCGCTTTCAGTCTCTCTTTTTGAGGAACGTGTACCCTGCTTTCTGTACTGCTGGCTCTTTTGCTTGAGCTTTTGCTTTCTTACGCCCATATCACCGTCTACACGGCCTTCAGATGCAAGCTCATCATATCTTTCGTTGTACTTTTCAAGGTCAACGTTACTGCTTCTTGTGTCAACTCTTCTCTTTTCGCCCTTTGTTCGAGACTGAATGAGTTTCTTTTCGGGTGCGGGTGTGCTGTTTTGCTGTGCCGCTTTTTTATTTTCACCCTGTGGTGCTTTTCTTTCTGTTTGCTGTTGCTTTTTACTGTCGCCTTGAGGTGCTTTTCTTTCGCCTTGTTGAGCTTTTCTTTCACCTTGAGCTGCCTTTCTCTCACCTTGTGAAGCTTTCTTCTCGCTTCTTGGTGCCTCGGCGCTTGAAGAAGGCTTCTTCTCGCTTCTTGGTGCAGCTTTTTTCTCTGCCGTCTCTTCCTTAGCAGGTGCAGTCTCTTTTGCTGTTTCGTTTTTCGGCTCTTCCTTCACCTGAGTTGAAGCAAAATATGCGTCAAAGCTTGCAACCTCGTTCTGCTGAGAAATAAATTCAAAAACGATATCAAGCTCTCTGTCGTTCAGTGCTGCCATGTGTGTTCTTTCAGCGGGTGCATATTTTTGGAGTATTTCAAGAATCTTTTTGCTGTTAAGACCAAAGTCCTTTGCAACCTCATGTACTCTGTATTTTTCTCTTGGCATATAGTATCATCCTTTCTGCCTTAATCCTGCGTGTATTTTTCCTTTAACGCCTTGGCAAAGCCCTCGTCCTCTGTGCTGAGCACTGCGACCTTTGAACCAACTGCCAAGGATAACTCTTTAATAGTGTATTTTGTAAATATCACAGGAATGTTTTTATTTTCATAATTACAAGCGTGGTTAATTTCTTTTTTCAATCTTTCGGAAGCATCGCAAGCCACAATGCAAAGCTTTGACTTCGATTTCACTATTGAGCCTATAACCGCATCGTGTCCCAAGGCTATTCTGCCGCTTCTTCTTGCCATACCTAAAAGAGATAAGAACTTATCATTCATTGGTTTCTAACTCCTTTAGCATCAACTCGAAAATATCTTCCGGTATTTCGCAAGAGAGTGCTTTCTGAAACCTTGATTTCTTCCTTGCTGTTTGAAAGCATTCGCTTTTCTTACATATATAGGCGCCTCTGCCGTTTTTCTTACCAACTAAATCTAACGATACTGTAAAGCCTTCTTCGCCGTTTTCGTTTTTGATTTTGGTTTTAACAACTCTTACAAGCTGTTTTTGCGGGAACATTTCACCACAGCCGAGACACTTTCTCATCGGAACCTTTTTAGTAACCAAATCAAACGCCCTCTTTCTTATCAGTCGTTTGCCTTGCTCAAAGGTTTAATATCTATTTTCCAGCCTGTAAGTCTTGCTGCAAGACGAACGTTTTGACCCTTGTTACCTATCGCAAGAGACAGCTGACTGTCGGGAACGATTGCTCTGCAAGCCTTTGCGTTTTCGTCCTGTGAAACAATAACCGAAAGCACTTCAGCGGGAGCGAGTGCGCCTGCGATATACTTTTCAACATTTTCATCAAAACGAACAATGTCTATCTTTTCACCGCAAAGACTTTCAACGACAGCGCTTACTCTTTGTCCTCTGATACCGATACAAGCACTTACAGGGTCAACGTTTGTGTCGTTACTCTTAACGGCAATCTTTGTTCTTGAGCCTGCTTCTCTGGAAATTGAAACAATTTCAACTGTGCCGTCGCTGATTTCCTTAACCTCTGTTTCAAAAAGTCTCTTAACCAAAGCAGGATGACGTCTTGAAACCTGAACATAAGAGGATGTGCCGTTTTCTTCCTTAATTGAAGATACGTAAACCTTGATATATTGGTCAGGTGCAAGTGTTTCATTCGGAAGCTGCTCGCTTTTTGAAAGTATAATTCTTGTTTTGCCTATTTCAATTGAGGCATCACCTGTGTCGGGATATACCATATTTACTCTTGCAGTTGCCATTTCGTGTTCGTGAGACTGCATTTCTTTATTTTTGATTTCTCTTTCTGCTTCTCTTATACCTTGACGAATAACGCTCTTTGCAGTTTGTGCAACAATTCTTGCAAACTTCTTCGGTTCAAGAGGAATTTCCACAAAGGAACCGATTTGTGCATTTGGGTCATAGCTTCTTGCTTGTTCGAGAGTCATCTCTGCACTTTTTTCTTCAACCTCTTCAACAACTGCCATTCTAACATAAACTCTCATTTGAGCCTTTTCCGTGTCGAATTCAACAACAACATTGTCTCTGTTGCCGTAGGAGTTTCTTGTTGCAGAAACGATAGCAGCTTTAACCTTTTCAAACATATAGTCCGCAGGGATACCTTTCTCCTTTTCAAGTGCTTTAACTGCTTCAAAAAATTCTTTGTTCATTTTTTTATACTCAATCCTTTCGTATTAATTACATTTTAAAATCGTCTAATTTTATCCACGAAGCTTCCTTTTTAGTAAAGGTGAAGCCGCTTTCATCCTCAAGTCTTATTGTAATGTTACCGTCGCTGTAATCTTCCAAAACACCTGTGAACTCTCTTTTTCCGTCTACAGGTCTTATCATTTTTACCTTAACCTCAGCACCTATGTTTGCACTGAAATGTTCATCTCTCACAAGGTCTCGTTCAACCCCGGGTGAGCTAACCTCAAGAAAGTATGCCTGTTCAATAGGGTCTTTCTCATCAAGTGGTTTGTCAATCAAATGGCTAAGCTCTACGCAATCGTCTATCGAAACGCCGCCGTCTTTATCAATAAAGATACGAAGATACCACGATGCGCCCTCTTTAAGGAAACGAATGTCCCAAATACGAAGTCCGAGCTGTAAAGCGTAAGGCTCCACAATTTCCCAAACCGTTTTTACGGTATTTGAACCCTTTGCCATAAAATCACTCCTTTTAAAATATTCAATTTTCTGCCCGTATATTATCCTTATGCAAAAAGGCAACAAATAAGAGTGGACTCATCTTTGAGCCCACCCTGATGTCTACGGATTGTGTATATAATACCACACTTTTTCTCTGTTGTCAAGATTTTTTTCGTTTTACCTTGCCGCATATCAAATTTTATTGTGTAACCTTCGATTCATCAATAAATTTTTCAATAAATTCATCCATCTTAGTTTCATACTCTGCCTTGTTTGTGTTGTAGCTTTCAGCGTGGTCTGCACCGTCAACAACCAATATATCCTTATATTCGCTTGAGCAAGCGTCATAAAGCAGATACACCATATATGTAGGAACGAACTTGTCTTTATTACCGTGAATGAAAAGCATAGGTACTTTTGCATTAGCGACACTTTGCAAAGCGTTTGTGTCCTTTTTAAAGTCGTACTTTGCTTTTATCTTGTTTATCTCGTTCGCAAGCGGCACGATAGGTACTGACGGAATCTTAAGGCTTTGAAGCTTATATGTAAATTCGTCCATAGCCGAAGTAAAGCCACAGTCAGCGATTGCGAACTTAACGTTTTCGGGTAAATCTTCACTGCCGCACATAAGCATAACCGTTGCGCTACCCATAGAAATACCGTGAAGTATAATTTCAATACCGATGCCAAAGGTGTCGTTTAAATAAGAAAGCCACTGTAAGCCGTCTCTCGATTCAAAAGAGCCGAAGCCTATATTCTTGCCCTCGCTTTCACCTGCAGCCTGATGGTCAACAAAGAATAAATTGTAGCCAAGCTCTTCAACATAGTGCTTTGCAAAATAGCACCATTCTCCCTTACCATCACTTTTATAGCCATGAGATGCGAAAACATAGACGTTGCTTTTCTCCTTAGGTGTCATAAGATAACCAACAAGCTTGTTACCGTCCTTGTTCACCATATAGTGCCTTTGGAAGCCGTAGTCAAGCATCCATTGCATACATTCATCCGTAATGCTTTCTCTGTCGCTGGTTTCAACCTCGCTCATAAAATCCGTAATACTTTCCGGCACTTCAAAATTTCTGTCGATGAGCGCTCGATGTACCAAATCTAAGACAGCACAAGCACCTGCACCGAGTACAGCAGCCGTGCCGAGTAAAAACTTCATTTTTTTCATTTAGCTTTCTCCTTTGTATATTCGATAAGCTTACCATACACCTTTTATGAAAAAATGTCAATGTTTATTGCGAAGTTGCAGTAAGGGTCTCGTGTGGCTTCAGCCACACGAGACGAGGCGCCGAACCGCCGGGCGATGGCTTGCCATCGCCCGATTTTTGCTTTTAGGCAAAAGCAAAAATCTCGTGCGACTTGTCGCACGAGTGCGGTTCGGCGCCCCCTGCGAGCAATGTCTCCCTTAACGGCATTACAATGATATGGGGCTGCCCACTAAGCGCAGGCCCGTGATATTCGCCTCGTCAAAGCAAGCTTCATATCGCTCATTTTTGTGCTTTACTCCTTCCGTCAGCCATACGGCTGACACCTTCCTCACGCAGAAAGGCTTTTTTGGCTCCTTCTTTGAGGGAGTATTACCCCTCTGTCTGCCTTTCGGCAGACATCT
>CAZNQI010000123.1:0-5051 GCA_964575375.1 uncultured Faecalibacterium sp. | reverse complement strand
CTTTATACTTGTCTAACTATTGTGTTAACGGTTGCGTATATTGCCCTTATCACGTTAAAAATAAGTGTATTGCTCGTAAAAAGCTTACGCAAGAAGAAGTTAAGAAGGAAGTTATAGCGCTTCAAGATATGGGACATAAGCGTTTGGCAATTGAATCAGGTGAAGATCCTGTTAATAATCCTATTGAGTATATTCTTGAATGTATTAATACAATCTACAGTATTCAACATAAGAATGGTGCAATCAGACGTGTTAATGTAAATATTGCTGCTACAACTGTTGAAAACTACAGAAAGCTTAAGGATGCAGGCATAGGAACTTACATCCTATTCCAAGAGACATATAACAAAGAAAGCTACGAGCAGCTTCACCCGACAGGACCGAAGCATAACTACGCTTATCACACCGAAGCTATGGACAGAGCGATGGAGGGTGGTATTGATGATGTTGGTTTAGGTGTACTTTTCGGACTTGAGGGTTACGACTACGAATTTGCAGGACTTTTGATGCACGCGGAGCATCTTGAAGCAGTACACGGTGTTGGTCCACACACAATCAGCGTTCCGAGAATTAAACGAGCAGATGATATCGACCCGGATGTGTTTGATAACGGTGTACCTGATGATATATTTTCTAAAATCATTGCTTGTATTCGTATTGCAGTGCCATATACAGGTATGATAATCTCAACAAGAGAAAGCGAAGAGGTTAGAAAACACGCTCTTTCACTCGGTATTTCACAAATAAGCGGTGCATCAAGAACATCAGTTGGTGGCTATACAGAGGAAGAAAGACCACACGATTCCGAACAGTTTGACGTTTCAGACCAAAGAACGCTCGATGAGGTTGTTAATTGGCTTATGGAACTCGGTTATATTCCGTCGTTCTGCACTGCTTGCTACCGTGAGGGTAGAACCGGCGACAGATTTATGAGCCTTTGCAAAAAAGGTCAGATTCTCAACTGTTGCCACCCAAACGCCCTTATGACACTTTGTGAATATCTCGTTGACTATGCCGGTGAGAAAACAAAGCAGACAGGCTTTAAGCTTATAAAGAGTGAGCTTCAAAAAATACCAAAAGATAAGGTAAGACAAATTGCTATGGACAATATTGAAGCGATTATGAATTCAAATCGCAGAGATTTTCGTTTCTAAAGGTGAGTGATGATATGAACCTAAACTCAACACCCTCATCTGAAAGAGTGCATATCGGTTTCTTCGGCTTGAGGAACGCCGGAAAGTCGAGTCTTGTTAACGCTGTAACATCTCAAAGGCTCTCGTTGGTTAGTGATATCAAAGGTACAACAACCGACCCTGTAAAAAAAGCTATGGAGCTTTTGCCGCTCGGTCCCGTTGTGATTATTGACACACCCGGAATTGATGATGTTGGCGAGCTTGGTGAAATGCGTGTTAAACGAGCCAAGGAAATGCTGCCTTTGTGTGATATTGCAGTTTTTGTAACAGATGCGACTAAGGAGCTAACAAATGAAGAAAAAGCTTTTATCACACTTTTTGAGAAGAAAAACATCAAGTATTTAATCGCTTATAACAAAGCTGATTTATTGCGAAACATACCTGCTGAATTTAATGACAATGAAATTTATGTCAGTGCTGAAACCCTACTCAATATATCTGACTTAAAGGACAAGATTGCTGAAATCGGCAAATCAAAAAACTCTGAAAAAAGAATTTTGTCTGATATTGTTTATGCAGATGATGTTGTAGTTTTGGTTACACCAATTGACTCCTCTGCACCGAAGGGTAGACTTATTTTACCTCAGCAACAGACAATAAGAGAGCTTTTGGATATCGGCGCTACAACACTCGTTGTTCAGGAAACACAGCTAAAAAATGCTCTGGAGAGCTTAAAACAGCCACCAAAGTTAGTTATCACGGACTCGCAGGTGTTTGGTTTTGTTTCAAATGTTTTACCTTTGAATGTACCGTTGACATCATTTTCTATTTTGTTTGCCAGATATAAAGGCGACCTTGCTACTGCTGTTAAAGGTGCAGCGGCACTTTCAAAACTTAAAGACGGCGATAAGGTTTTGATTTCAGAGGGTTGCACACATCACAGACAGTGTAACGATATTGGTACTGTGAAGATGCCGAGCTGGATAAAAAATTATACAGGAAAAGACATTAGCTTTGAATTTACAAGCGGTACCGAATTCACCGAAAACTGTAAAAGCTATGCTTTAGTTGTACATTGCGGTGGTTGTATGCTCGGTGAAAAAGAAATGAAGCATAGACTTAATTTCTGTAAGGAACACGGTGTTCCTATAACAAATTACGGAATCGCTATTGCGCAAATGCACGGCATTTTAGAGCGTTCACTCGAGCCGTTTCCGGATGTATTAAAACTGTTAAGCTGAAAACAGCCTCGAACAGATATTTTCTGCTCGAGGCTGTTTTTGCTTTAATTATTATTTTTGTTAAAGTCGGGTGGCGTAATGATTTCTTTTTTTACTCTTTTTTCCGGCTCAATAATTTCTTTCTTGAGCCTTGTTTTATCCCAAGAAGAAATATCAACATACTCTATTGTTTGCACATCTGTTATCGGCTTAGTGTCTTCCTTTACAGGCAGGAAAACATCTTCACTGTAGCTGTTGTCAAACGGTGCAAAGGCCGGGAGTAAGGCTTTATTCTTCAAAGAGAGAACCTTCTTTAAGAGATAGTAAAGAACAATAAGACCGAGAGTAAAAATTGTAAGTGCAATGCCTGTCTGTATGCCTCGTGCTTTGAATTTGAACTCAACCTCATGTATACCTTTTTCTACCTTAACAGCAAGAAGAGCATCTGCGATAGGTACAATGTTTTGCTCATCAACTTTTTCTCCGTCAATGTAAACACTCCAACCTTTATCGTAAGGTATTGAAGTATAAAGAAGACAGTCTTCAGTTGGTGTTATCTTGCCCTTAATGTACGTGTCCTCAAAGCTTTCTATAAGCATTTGATTATCGGAAAGAATTTCATAACCTTCTTTGAATTTTGATTCATTGAGTGTATATCCGAAAAGTGTAACCGTACCGGTGTTGGTATCAAAAGGAATTGTTACGGTTATAGTTTCGTTAACCGAATAGTAGCCAAGGTCGAGCACACAGCCTTGGTCAGCACCGTGTGTAATTGTACCTACAGAAGAGGTAACCGTAATATTCTTTGAGTTTGATTTGTTTGTATCATCAAAGTAGATGTATACATTTCCCTCTTTTTCGGTTGTAAGATAGAATACTGCCGAGCCATCAACATCGGAAGTAGTTTTTTCGTATCTGAAGCTTGAATTATTAAGACCTTCGGTAAACGCATTAACGTTTGAGTAGGTTACATAACTGATTTCCATTCTTTCAAATGGGTTTTCAGTACCTGTAGCTAAAGCAAAATAGTCGCCCTGTAATGTGAATGGGTCAGAATTCCAATCATTCATATATTCTTCACTTGCCCAATATTCGGTGTCGCTGTCTACACAATATGCTATCGGAAGATAGTAGTTGTTTTGGAACGCTTCAAATGTATCGTTGCCCACAACACTTGTATAGTAAGGTGAGTTAAGGACGTTGGGTGTTTCATTATTAACAATATATTTTAGCGAGAACATCATATTATATATTGGCGTTTGTGGGTTGTAAGTGTAGCTGTTTATTCTGTTACTCATCATACCCAAATCATCTTGTAGATTTGAAAGCTTTTCGGACGCCATAGATGAAAACACAGAGACACCGTTGTAATAATACCAGGAAGGATCCATTCTTGTGCGAAGATTTGTAAGTTCCATTCTGTAAAAATCGCCTTGCTCTATCGTGTCAAGACTTTCCTTTACTGCTTCAAAATCATCAAGATCTGAAACATATGGTGTTTTATCAACAGATATGTGTACTGTTGAACTGTCGCACATAACTGCCTCACAGCATACGCAAATCAACAGCATAAAAGCGACTGAAGCAGCTTGGTATTTCTTATCCTTGAAAATTGTGAGGATTACAACATAGAGAACTAAGAGTATGAGTGTTAAAAGAATAGTACCTGTTGTTACATTTTTTGATGTGATTTTTTCTACAAGGAAGACAAAAGCTATTAGGGCAGTTCCGACAACACCGAAAGTTCTCGTCGAAAATTCATTTGCTCTAATGAATGTTTTATAAGCCATTACAAGCAGCACGAATGAATAGATGAACGATTGTCTGTACGGTAAATCGTTCGGGAAGTGCATACCGTGCCAAATATAGTTGAGGAAGTTGAAGTTAAACGAGAAATAGATTGCAGCAAGAAGAACTATTGTAGCAACCTTTTCCTTTTTTGATATTGTTTTTGTAAAGAAGAAAAGGGGAGCAAGAATGATTGTTAAAACACCGCAATAAACATTCGGTAAAACATCGTCGCCACTACTTCTGATAGTTGTAGTGAGGTTCGCAAAGTGGTTAGCAAAGAAATCAAAATAAGTGAAATACGATTCAACATCACTCGGGAAAGTGCCTGAGGTTGCAGAGCTTGATTGTAAAACACCGTAAACAGGTAGTAAAACACAAGCCATAATTCCTGCGGCGCACAAAGAGCCGAATGCAAAAGTGAAGCCTGATCTTAAAAATCTGTTGTTGAAGAATTTTCTTTTTCCTGTATAGTTTTCATTAACAAGTGAGCTAAAGTTGTAGTTTGATGAGTAGTAGAATATAAAATACATCACCGAAAAAATGCAAAGCATATATGACATATAATAATTTGCAAACATTGAAAGTGCAAGACCTGTTACATAAGTTGCCATTTTTCCGTGGTTAATGATTCTTTCTATACCGAGTAAAATAATAGGAAGAAGAACCATTGCATCAAGCCACATAACATTCCAATAGTATGCAAGCATATAACCGCAGAACGCATAGAGAATACCGAAGCATACTCCCACAAAAGATTGATTATGCTGACTTTTTTTGCCTCATCAATTTTCACAGAAACCGTTTTAACCACGTGAACTTTTGGAATCTCTTCTATCTTATGAATGGTATGTCCTTCCATTTGCAATAACGGTTTTCGATTTTCTTTCTTTGCCTCTTTTTCTTCTTT
>CAZNQI010000122.1:0-5118 GCA_964575375.1 uncultured Faecalibacterium sp. | reverse complement strand
AAGGTGTCAGCCGTATGGCTGACGGAAGGAGTAAAGCGCAAAAACGAGCGATATGGAGCTTGCTTTGACGAGACAGAGGGGTCAATCCCCCCTAAGCCTACGGTTTTCTCCCTTTATCTATAAAACAGAAAGGTGTAGTTTTAGGCAAAATTTCCGAATTTTTTAAACCTTAAGCGGTGTGTATTCCCCGCAAACTCTTTTTGCGATATTTGTAAATGCTCTGTAAGAAGACTGACCTTTTTTGTATATAGTCATACCCATTGAACCGAGCTTAATTTTAGCGTCCTCGGGTACAATGCCTATAAGCTGAATTTGAGTGCTGTCAATAACACTGTCCATATTAAGAAGCCTGCCCTTTGTAACGTCTCTTTTTAAAACGCGGTTAATGACAAGTCTGACATCATCTATACCCATATTCATAATTTCTCTGCCTGCAATACAAGCACTTCTGACGCATACCATATCGGGAGTTGAAACAACAACTGCTCTGTCGGCAGCGGCAACGGCAAGACGAAGCGCCGTACCGATTCCCGCAGGAGCATCAAGCAATATATAATCGAAGCTTTCCTCATACTGTGCCACAAGCTCCTTCATATAAAAAGAGCTGATACCGTCATAGCTTTCAGGACTTGTCATAACGCAGACATCCTCAGTTTCATAAACTGCCTGCTGCGGCTCACATCTTTTAAGTATAACATCGCCCCAGTCGTACAAAAGCCTTTCCGTAACACCTGTCAGTATATCCAAGCTTTTAAGACGGTCGCAATCTATAAGTAAAACCCTTTTGCCTAAAGCGCATAAAGCCTTGCCGAGTCCCACACAAACCGATGTCTTTCCGACACCGCCTTTGCCGGATGCGATAACTATTTTTTCAGCCAATACTATCCCCTGCCTTTTTTAACTAAGTAATGTATTTTCTGTTTGTTGTGCCTCTACTGTATCTTTTTCTGCAAAGTAATATTCCATTATAGCCGAAGCGATAGGAGCAGTCGAACCACCACTGCCTGCACCCTCAACTGCAACCGCAACTGCAATTTCGGGGTCGTCATAAGGAGCGTAAGCGATAATGAAACCGTTGTATGTTTCTATTTTTACTCCGTTTACTGTTTTTTCAATTGTAGTAGTACCCGTCTTTGCCGCAACATCACAAGGTACACCTGTGAAATCTGCATAGCTCTTTGTACCAACAAGAAGCATACCCTTTTTTACAAGCTCCCAATTACTTGTTGAAAAATTCGCCTTTGACAAAATCTGTGTTTCCGTTTCCATAACAGTTTCTGTAAGGTCTGCAGTCTTAACGCTTTTTATAATACTTGCTTTGTATCTCGTACCCTCATTTGCAATAGTTGAAACATAGCTGCAAAGCTGTATCGGAGTAAATTTATTGTCGCCGTGTCCGATACCTGCCTGAATTGTAAGACCGGGTGTCCAAAGCTCGCCTCTGTTTGTACGAAGCTCAACACTGTCCACAGTACCCTCGCTTTCAACAAGCTCGATACCCGTAGACTCACCAAGACCAAACATCGTAAAATAGCTGTTCAGCTTTTCAATACCGAGAAGTCTTGCTGTTTCGTAGAAGAAAATGTTGCAAGAATTATATATCGCATAAACAACGTTCTGCCCGCCGTGAACAGAGGTACAGCCCGGCTGATAGTCCTGATAATAAGTGTATCTTCCCGTACAGGTAACAATCGAGCTTTCTGTAATAATGCCCTCTTCAAGACCTGCCATTGCAACTGCAGGCTTAATTGTGGAACCGGGTGTGTAGGTACTTCTAAGCGCTCTGTTCCAAAGAGGATTGGTTGAATCTGCGTTGAGCTGTGTCGCATTTTCCTGATATGTTGAATTGTCGTAGCTGGGATACGACGCCATAGCCAAAACCTCGTTGTTTTTTGTGCTCATAACAACCACCGCACCCGACATAGGATATATTCTCTCGTTTACTGTTTGAAGATTTTTAACTCCTTCTTCCAAAGCTACTTGAGCCACAGACTGAACATCCTTATCAAGCGTTGTAATAACCGTACAGCCCTGAGTAGGTAATACTGTATACTGCTCGCTCTTGTTTCCTTCTGCATCGGTTATGATTATTTTTTCTCCCGCAACACCTTTAAGGTAGCTTTCCATTGTAGATTCTATGCCGCTTTTACCTATAACGTCGTTTATTGTGTAGCCCTGTTCTTTTTTGCTTTCGTACTCCTCTTCGCTGATTGCACCCACAAGACCGAGAACATGAGGTGCCAAGGCTCCGTCGTAGTACTCTCTTTCGGAGCTTACCTGCACATCAACGCCTATGAAAAGTCCGCTTTTTTCTTTAATCGCAGACACTACCTCGCTTGAAACATCAGAAGCAAATTCATAGTCGCGCCCTGCATTAAATCCTTTTTTTACCATAGAATAGTACACGGACGCAATATCTCTTTGCTGTTTTAAAGTAAAGCTTTCAAGATTATACTTCTCAACCAAAGCATCAAAGCAGTTTTCTACCGTAGCATAGTAGTTCAGATCCAAAAACGCCTCACTTTTAAGATAGGAAATCTCGTTATCCCTGTCGCTTGAAAACTTAAGCTTACCCTTTGAAGTGAGTTCTATTGGTAGATTATCATTCCACTCTATATTATTTTTGTCGAACATTTGTATAAGCTCAATAATTATTTTATTTCTCTCATCATAATCAGTCGGAAAAGACAAATAGTTAAAGATAATTTTGTTAACCTGCTTGTTTGTAACAAGAGGATAACCGTTTCTGTCGAGTATCTCTCCTCTTATCGCAGGAACAGACACGGTAACCGTTGAAACAGCAGAATTATCCTCTTCATTAGTGCCCGTTACCTGGATATCAAAAAGGTTTACGAGAAACA
Source organism: uncultured Faecalibacterium sp. (assembly GCA_964575375.1). Lineage (GTDB taxonomy): Bacteria > Bacillota > Clostridia > Oscillospirales > Acutalibacteraceae > UBA6857. Next base: position 2,257 of record CAZNQI010000122.1, on the reverse strand, counting down.
GAAGAAATATTCCTGCAATGATAATAAAAGTTAAAACAAATCTGTTTTTTGCAACTTTACCGGGCACAAACAGCACTCCTTTCCTTAAATTAAAATGCAAAGCGATGGCAGTGTTTTAATGTGTAGCTGTAAAGTAAGCTTTATACCACTAACAAAACCGCCCATATCTCGCCCTATATTTGCTGATTACCAATTTCTCAGCCCTTACTGCATTCTGCTTTACTCAGTCTTAAAATCTCGCTTGAGTATTCTTTCTTTGGTTGTAAGCTTTACTATGAATTTCACAAGATAGTAATATATAAAAACAAATAGTGCCGTATAAAGAGCAGACGGAAGATAAAAGTTAAAAAGTACACCTATTGCACCCTCATAGCCCTTACCTAATATAAACCACAACCAATAAACAATATTAATAAAAAGGCACGAAACCGTATTTATAATCACTGCCGAGTATATATTGTTTCGCATAAAATAAGTTAAAAGAACACAAATAAGATATCCCGTTATTGCAAGCATAACAGAGAAGAAGCCGTCTCCCCTTACGGAAGCAAAATCCCATAAAGCACCCGCAAAAACACCGAACATAAGCCCTGCCATACTCTTTTCAAACATAGCCACAGCCACCAATGCAGGAATAATCAGCATTGCCTTCGCAGAAAAAAGCGACGGGACTAAAATTCCCGAATGCTGTAAAGCTGCAGAAATTGCAATGAGAAAAAGGAATATCCCCCTTCTTATGTAAAGCAGCTTATTACTTTGGAAATTCAATTTTCTCACCGTCCTTCATTTAAAGCTCAAAACCAAGCGTTTTCTTGCCAAATAATTTTATTCAATAATTTCTTCAATACCCTGACCTTCAAAGTCTGTTATAACAAAAAGGTCTTCAATTTCTCTTACATCAACGCCGGGAGTTATAACAGCGTAGCTTGTGAGATCGTATGTGCTTTGGCACACCTCGCTCACCGTTCCGATAATAAGTCCCTTCGGATAAGTACCACCTATACCGGAGGTTAAAATAAGTCCCCCGGGAGATACTGCAGTTGTTCTTTCAAGACCTGCAAGAATACAGCTGCCCTTTGAAGAATAATCAATAGTTGTTGTTACATAAGCCGTCTCTCTTGTTTTGCTTTCAAGTGAGCTTATATTGATATCGGGACTTAATATTGATTCAACAACGCTGTACGACGGATGCACCTTCTTTACAACACCCACCAAATAGTTGCCGTAAACCACAGGGTCGTTAACACTTATATCATCATTAGAGCCCTTGTCTATAATCAAAGAAGAAAACAAATCGGCAGCGTCCGTACCGATAATGCTTGCACTTTGAAGCGCATAATCGGGGTTTTCTTCTTTAAGCTGAAGCATTGTTTCATACGACTGCAGCTTATGCTTTATATCGTTGTAATCCGCAAGCTGATTTTCATACTCTGCAACCAGCTTTTCAAGCCTTTCAATCTCATTAATATAGCTGCCCGAGCTTTTAAAGCTGTCCGAAAGCCATTTAGCGTTTTGTGAAATATAGCTTGTTATCTTTTGAACGGGACTGAAAACAGTTCCTATAACATTTGTTACGGGAGACGACGAATCAGCACCGGCTATTGCAAAAATACTGCCAAGCAAAAGAGCGCATATAACAAAGACAAAGGTTTTAAACTTACTGCTTTTTAAAAACTGTAGCATTTTAACACCCTTTCATCAGAATAATTCCTTTTCCTAACAATTAAAATCTCTTACCAACCGTTCCGAGAATGTCAGATTCAAGATAAATACCCGTACCGTCAACAACGCAGTCAAGAGGATTATCGGCAACGTGAACAGGCATTCCCGTCTGCTCGCTTATGAGCTTATCAAGACCTCTGAGAAGCGCACCGCCACCGGTCAAGGTAATACCATGCTCCATAATATCTGCCGAAAGCTCGGGCGGTGTCTTTTCAAGAGTTGATTTAACTGCATCGAGAATTTGGTTAACACAGTCTTTAAGAGCTTCTCTTATTTCCTCGCTGGTTATTGTAATATTCTTCGGCAAGCCGTCCACAAGGTTTCTGCCCTTGATTTCCATTTTACCCTCGCCCTCATAAGCTATTGCAGAGCCGATTTTGATTTTGATATCCTCCGCAGTTCTTTCACCGATGAGAAGATTGTACTTCTTTTTAATGTAAAGGCTTATTGCACTGTCGAAATTATCGCCTGCCGTTCTTATGGAACGAGAGGTTACAATATCACCTAAAGATATAACTGCAACTTCGGCAGTGCC
>CAZNQI010000121.1:0-5178 GCA_964575375.1 uncultured Faecalibacterium sp. | reverse complement strand
GGGCGACAGAATTACAGCAGGTCTCAACCAGATTATCGACAAGTACAACCTTCCTTTCGTAGCATTCAACCAAGGCTCAATCTGCCACATGGAAACAGTTGGTACTCTCGCATTTTCAATTGACTGGAGCAAGCCTTGGTCAATTCCCGGCGTAATCAAAGAGACAAGCAAGCGTAAGGCTGAAATGACACACATGGGTGCTGCTTATATGGCAGAGGGTCTTGTTACACTTGCAGGCTCAAGACTTTACACATCAGCAGCTTACACAGAAGAAATGATCGACGATGCTCTCGCTCGCTTCGACAGAGTATTTGCAAACATTTCAGTTGTTGAATAATTAACTAACTTTCACAAAGGCAGGCTCAAAAAAGATGTCCTGCCTTGTGTTAACGAAAGGTGAAATAATATGGATATTTTAGAAGCTAAAAAAATAGTTGTTGAAGCAGGTAAGCAGCTCGTTTCAACAGGTCTTATTGCACGTACTTGGGGTAATGTTAGCTGCCGTATCGACGACAAGCAGTTTGTTATCACACCGAGTGGCCGTGCTTATGAATCGCTCACACCTGACGATATCGTTCTTGTTAATATGGACGACCTTTCATACGACGGCGATATTAAACCGTCAAGCGAAAAGGGTATTCACGCTCAATGCTATCTTCATCGTCCCGAAATCGGTTTTGTTATTCATACTCACCAGGCTAACGCTTCAATCGTATCCTCAATCGGTTGCGATATAAACGGCATCGACGGCGAAAGCAAGGAAATCATCGGCGACCATATCCCTGTAAGCGCATACGGTCTTCCCGGTACAGGCAAGCTTCGCAAGGGTGTTATAGCAACCTTGGAGCGTTCCGATTCAAAAGCAATAATCTTAAGACACCACGGCGCAGTTTGTATGGGTACAGATTACGACGATGCATTCAAGGTAGCAAATGAGGTTGAGGTTGTTTGCCAAAAGTTTGTTACAGACAAGTACGCTGCTGTTACAGATAAGGTTGCAAGCACATTTGCAGATGTATACGATTATGTTGTTGAAACAAAGAAGAAAGCAGAGCTTCCTGTTCCTGCTGTTACAGCATACGACAGTATAAGAATTGACGATGCAGTTCTTCTTTCGGACAAAGAGGGTAATGTTGTTGCAACAGTTGGTCTTTGCCCTTGCTGCGACGAGCTTATCACAGGCGACAAGTTCCCGTCGGAGGCTGATATGCACAAGGCAGTTTACAACAGCCGTGAGGATGTTTACGCTATCGTTCACTCACAAAAGCAGGCTATCACAGCAGCGTCAAAAATCGGTACAACAATGCGTCCGTTCCTCGATGACTTTGCACAGATAGTTGGTGTTACTGCAAGATGCACAACTTTCCACACAGGCGACACAATGAAAACGGCAAAGAAGGTTGCAAAGGCTCTCGGCGGTAAGACAAGAAACGCTGTTTTACTTAAGGACAACGGCGCAATCTGCTGTGGTCCTAACAAGGAAGAAGCTCTTGCTTGTGAAATGGTTATGGAAAAGAACTGCAAGACGGCTCTTGCAGGTGAGATTTTCGGTACAGCAAAGCCAATCGGCAAGTTTGATTCACTTCTTATGAATGTTGTTTACAGACTTAAGTATTCAAAGCAGAAGTAAGCTTGAAATAAAAAAAGGGGCAGTTGGAAAAACTGCCTTTTTGTTTGGCTTTTACTGTAGGTGAGAGGGCGCCGAAGGCGCTCGGGGCGCACGCAGTGCGCGCGGCGAAGCCGCCACCGAGCCCGTCGGCGCAATGAGCGCTCGCAGCGCACCGTTTCCCTGAAAGGGAAACGAGAGTGCGAAGCACTCTGCGCTGCGAGCGCGCTAAGGCGAACGCCGGTCGCACGAATTTTTCGTGCGACCACTTGGTTTTTGTTCCAAAAACCAAGCACGCGTGGCTTCGCCACGCGTGTCGGCGTTCGCCTATCCCCCACGACTCTAATTTTTACATCGAAATCGCTAAGGTTTCCACAATTTCCCTCTTAATTGTTAAAAACTCATCGCTCATTGTATCCTCGTTTTTTCTCGGTCTGTTTATAGGCACAGCTATTTCTTTTGCAATAGTACCCGGGTTGCCGGAAAGGATATAAATTCTGTCGGAAAGAAGTATTGCCTCGTCGATGTCGTGAGTAACGATAAAAGAGGAAAGCTTAATTTTTTTCATAATATCGAGATACCATTTGTGGATAGTGCTTTTTGTAATAGTATCAAGAGCGCTGAACGGCTCGTCTAAAAGCGCAACACCGTTTGAGCAAAGATATGTTCTCAAAAATGCGGCGCGCTGCTTCATACCTCCCGAAAGCTGATGGGGGTATTTTTTTTCTGTGCCCGAAAGAGAAAACTCGTCAAAATATTTGCTTGCTTTTTCTCTTGCATCCTTTTTCTTTTCACCTTTCAGTATAAGAGGTAAGGCTACATTATCCAGCACCGTGTAATGAGGTAAAAGCAAGTCCTTTTGAAGCATATAGCTTACCTTACCTGCTTTTGAGGTTATGTCCTCGCCGTATAAATACACTTTTCCCGTATCGGGAGCGCTAAGCCCCGAAAGAATATTGAAAAGCGTTGTTTTTCCACTACCGCTCACACCTAAAAGAGAGACGATTTCGCCCTCGTTTAAGTGTATGGATACATCTTCGATAATGTTCTTTCCGTCAAAGCTGACGGTTATGTTTTCTGCTCTTAATACTTTCATAAAATCAACCTACAAGATAATCGTTAGTAAAGCCTGTACCGCTTTCGAGCTTTTTGTCAATGAGCTTTTCTTCATAAAGCCAGTTGTAGAAGTTATCCCACCTTTGAGTGTCAATGATTCCCCATTGTTCAGCATCGCTGATGTACTGCTTGGATATCCACTTTTGGCTTTCGGTAACAAGCTCGAGTGAATCGGAAAGCGCACCTGTTGTGTCGCCCTTAACTAAAATTGAAGCGGCAGCTTCGGGGTTTTCTATTGCGTACTCATAGCCCTTTCTTGTTGCTGCAAGGAATGCTTTAGCTGTTTCGGGATTTTCTTTCAAGAACTCGTTGTTAGCCACGATAACGGGAGTGTAATAGTCGAACACATCGTTAATGTCGGTGAAATTGAAGTAGTCGAACTCGAGTCCTTCAATTTCACAGCTGATGCCTGCCCAAGCGTAGTATATCCATATAGCGTCCGTCTCTTTGTTTTTCAGAGCAAAGGCTTCGTTTGTAACGACATTTGGTATAAGCTCGAGCTTTTCAAAATCTGCACCCGATTTTTCCATAACGTTTTTCATTATTGCAAGCTCAATCGGTCCGTTCCAGGTGGAATACTTTTTGTTTTCAAGACCCTTCGGTGTGTCGCATCCCTCGCCTTTTCTTGAAATTACGCCTGATGTGTTGTGCTGTAAAATTGCAGCTACGGTTGTAATTTCAAGAGGATTGTCCGAAGCATAAACTGCTGCGAGACTGTCTTGAAATGAAACACCGAATTGAGCCTTGCTTGAAGCTACCATAAGCTCTGCGCTGTCCTCGGGCGATTGTATGATTTCAACCGAAAGACCTGCTTCTTCATAGTAGCCGAGTGCGTTTGCTACAAAAAAGCCTGTGTGGTTTGTGTTTGGTGTCCAGTCAAGACAAAGAGTGATTTTTTCTGCAGTCTCGTTTTCACTTGTGCCACACGCACAAAGAGTGAAAATCAAAAGACAACAAAGTGATAAAGCTAATAATTTTTTCATAAGTTTTAATCTCCTTTACTACCAATGTGTTTTCTCTTATGGGGCATTGCAAGGCTTTTCAAAGCTGTAACCAAAACCATAAGAAGCAGACTTATAACGGAGATGAGTATAATAACTGCAAACATTTTATCGAAAGCGTACGCCTTTTTTACTCTTGTCATATACACGCCGAGCCCCTCAAAACCACCGAGCCATTCGGAAATCACAGCACCGACAACGCAGTACGATGCCGAAACCTTAAGTCCTGAAAAGAATTGCTCCATTGAAAGGGGGAGCTTAACGTGAAAGAAAATCTTAAAATTATTCGCTCCCATACTTCGCATAAGATTTACAGAGTCTTTGTCAACGCTTTTGAACCCGTCGAGCAGAGATATCGTTATCGGAAAGAAGGTTGTCAGCACGACTAAAGTGATTTTCGGTGCCATAGAAAAGCCGAGCCACAAAACAAGAAGCGGTGCAATTGCGATAGTCGGTATGGTTTGGCTTACTATAAGTATTGGGTAAATCGCTTTGTATAAAAACTCAAATCTATCCATAAGTACTGAAAATATAAAGCCTAAAGCAGTACCTATTGCAAGACCTGCCAAAGCCTCTGTTAACGTTACGGCTGTGTGGCTCATCAAAATACCGAAGTCCGACACGAATGCTTTTACAACATCCACGGGCGAGGGGAGCATATAGCTCGGTATAATTTCGCCCTGCGAAACGAAAAGCCACAGAAGGCAGAGTACGGCAAGCGATATTAACGGTGCAATTTTATACGTGATGCTTTGCTGTTTTTTCGTCAATGGTAAGTACACCACCTTTCGGCTTATAAACGATTTTGACATAGCTTGATACGCTCTCGCAACCGCTTTCGATGGCAATTTTCTGGCAATTTGCAATAATCTGCATAACTAAATCAAAATCATCACCTTCAACGGTTGTTTCAAACGGTCCCACATAATAATTTATACCTGTGCCCTTGATATATGCTATTACTTCGTCAACTATTCTTACAACCTCTTTGTCGGTTTCGACCTTTGGCAAAATTTGAATTGCTGCGCTGATTGTCATAATACATCATCTCCTAAAGTTTTTACATAAGCATACACAGGTGATACAGCCTTTTGTTCTTCTTGCCGGCTTAAAAAGGACAAAAAAACACCACCGATACAAAAACGGTGGTACTACAATCGAGCTTTTTACTTAGCCTACGTCGGTATTATCCGAATCAGGTTATGGGTATAATCTCAGCCGATATATAATCAGCACCCCCAGTAATATTCTTATGTATTGTGATTATATCATCTCAAAATGGTGTTGTCAATTATAAAACATTAAAAATTTGTTTTTATCTGTAAATTATTGCAAAAACACAAGCTTTACTATAATTCTTGGTGCTTTAAAATTTGGCTGTGTACCGATTTATGGTTGATTTACCCCTCTGTCTCGTCAAAGCAAGCTCCATATCGCTCGTTTTTGTGCTTTACT
>CAZNQI010000120.1:0-5180 GCA_964575375.1 uncultured Faecalibacterium sp. | reverse complement strand
AGGGTCATAGTTTTTAGCAGCGTTGATAATAACATCCTCGAGTGTTGAAAGATACCTTATAAGCTCTCTTCCCTCAGGTGTATTTAAGAGTGCAAGCTCATCCTCGCTGCAATCTCTTATAACGGTGCCTTCTGCTTGAAGCTTTGAAAGAATACTGCAAATTCTTGCGTGAGCGTATTGGCAGTAGTAAACGGGATTTTGTGAGCTTTCCTCAACTGCAAGGTCGAGATCAAAGTCCATAAGTGAGCCCGGCTCTCTTATGTTGAACATAAAGCGAACTGCATCAATAGGCACTTCATTCAAAAGATCAACAAGAGTGATAGCTTTACCTGTTCTCTTGGACATTCTTACAACCTCGCCACCCTTAACAAGGCGAACAAACTGCATAAGAAGAATGTCGAGACGGTTTTCGTCTATACCGAGAGCTCTCATAGCACCTTTCATTCTGGCAACGTGGCCGTGGTGGTCTGCGCCCCAAACATCTATTGCTTTGTCGAAGCCTCTTTTTTGAAGCTTGTTTCTGTGGTAAGCTATGTCTGCTGCAAAGTAGGTTGGGTTACCGTTTGCTCTTATGAGAACATCGTCCTTAAGCTCAAGCTTGTCGATATAATCTTGAGTCTTACCCATTTCGAGAAGCATTTCGGTTTGAACTTCAATATTTTTATACCACAAAGCACCGTCTTTTTCATAGGTGTAGCCACCTTGTGTAAGCAGGTCGATAGTTTCCTTTAATTCGCCGCCGTTATGAAGTGTTAATTCACTGAACCATAAATCGTAGTCAATACGGTACTTTGCCATTGCACTCTTCATATTTTGAAGATTTTTCGGAAGCGCAAAATCGGTGAGTGCTTTTCTTCTTTCGCTTTCGTCCTTGCTTAAATAAGTGTCGCCGTAGGCTTCAATAAATTCCTTGGCTCTTTCCGTGATGTCATCTCCGTGATAGCTGTCCTCGGGAAGCTCTATATCAACACCCAAAAGCTGCTGATATCTTATATCGAGAGAAAGTGCAAACTTTTCGATTTGGTTACCTGCATCATTAACGTAGAACTCCCTTTTAACATCGTAGCCTGCATAATCAAGTACTGCTGCAAGGCAATCGCCTAAAGCACCACCTCTTGCATTACCCATGTGCATAGGACCTGTGGGGTTTGCTGAAACAAATTCAACATTTATTTTTTTCTTTTCACCGTATGTGCTTCTGCCGTAGCTGTCGCCTGCTTCTTTGATTTCAAAAAGCACATCAGCGTAGTATTTATCCGAAAGAAAGAAATTTATAAAGCCCGGACCTGCGATTTCCACTCTTTCAAAATATGTGCTTTCAAGCACTGTATTTTGTACAATTACTTCAGCTATTTTTCTTGGCGGCAATCTGAAAACCTTTGCGTTTACCATTGCGGCGTTGGTTGAATAGTCGCCGTTTGCTCTGTCGGCAGGTACTTCTATACTGAAGGGATTACTTTCGCTTGTTGGGAGATTGCCGTTTTCTGCTGCAATCTTAATTGCAGCGAGTACAGAATCTTCGATTTGCTGTCTTGCTGTATTTACTGTTTTTGACATTTTATCTATCCTCTCTTGTTGTTTTGTTATGAGTATTTATTAAAGTGTATTTTAAAGTTCATAAAACCTAAAGGGCTGTTATCAATATCGGTAATATAGCTGAAACACAGTGTGCCGCAAGTATCATTTACTTGCGATGTGATTTCATTGCAGGTGATACCTATATCCATAGTGCCGTACGGTGTGGCAATGTGCGAAAGATGCCGTTTGCCTTTTTGCAGAAGAAAAAAGGTTGACATAACACTTTTTCTTTTTATACTCAAGCCCTTGTCCTTTTTGTAATGCAATGTAGTTACGGCTACACCGTCCTCGGTTTGTTCTTCGTATTCTAAAGTGTAGTCGTATTCGTTTCCTTTGAAGCTGCAAAGTGTTTCAAAATCACTTTTTTCTTTTTCACCGTTAATTTCGTTATCTGTGCTGACTTTTATACGGTAATTAAAGCTCATTTACGGTTTCTTTCCTTTCGGTTTACTGCTGATTAGATATGCTTTCCTTTAAATATAAATATACAGTATATATATTATCACAAAAGTATTTAAAAATCAATTTATATAACTCATTTTCGAGCAAGTTTTTAAAAGAATTTACAGTCTTTTGTTTATAATTGTTGACAGACAGAGTTTAAAAAAGTTATAATTATGGAAATTACTCGAGAAAGGAAGAAGCCGCGTACTTTCGGCTTTGGTAAAATACAATGAATTTATGCTATAAAGAAAGCGCTCATTCAAGCTATCTCGGTTGGGAAAATGATGCACTTCCACTGGGAAACGGTAGGATTGGTGCAAAGGTTTTCGGTGGAAAAAGCTGTGAGCTTATACATTTCAATGAAAAAACGCTTTGGTCGGGCGGCAAGGATGTAGAGGGTTTTTCGGGTGGTATAGAAAATGCTGACAGCGGTAAAAGCTTTCGTGAAATTCAAGACCTTCTTGCCGACGGTAAAACAAAGGCAGCAACTGAAAAAATGAAACAGCTTGAGGGTAATATGACAGGCTTTGGAAGCTATCAGTCCTTTGGCAGTTTATACATTCAGTTTGACCATGTAGGCGATGCGGATAAGTTCACAAGAGATTTGGATTTTGAATCAGCTTCGGCAATGGTAAGCTATCAGTATGATAATAACAGCTTTTTACGACATTATTTTATAAGCTATCCCGACAATGTTTTTGTTGGAAGATTTAAAGCTGAAAGCGAGGATAGCTTTCTTAATTTCGATGCTTATTTTGTTTCTGACCAAAAAGGTGAAAGTGTAAGCGAGGGCGACAGCATTTTCGTAAGCGGTACGGTTAACGCAAATATCGGTACAGACAGTGAGCCGTCAAAGGATAAAAACAGTATGAAGTACGGTGCATATATAAAGTTCCTCGTTGCCGAGGGAAGCGTTACTGCTACAGAAAACGGCAATATACGAGTGCGAAACGCAAAAACCGCTACAGTTATAGTGAGTCTCGCCACAAACTATGTTAACGATTATCCAAACTATTTAAGCTGTGAAGACCCCTTGCAAACAGCAAAAGGCACTGTAGAAAAAGCAAGTGAAAAATCTTTCGGTGAGCTTTACAGAACGCATCTTGATGATTACAGATCACTTTATGAAAGAGTAAAATTCACTCTCGGTGAGGAAGAGGCTGTGTATGCAAGCGACTTTATGCTCAAGCGTTTTTCAAAAAAAGGTGAGTTTAAGAGAAATATTATAACAACACTTTTTCAATACGGCAGATATCTTCTTATTGCATCGTCAAGAGACGGCTCGTTGCCTGCAAATTTGCAGGGAATTTGGAATGCGAAAAATAATGCACCTTGGTCGTGCGATTACCACTTTAATGTAAATGTACAAATGAACTATTGGGGTGCTTATGCTGCAAACCTTGCAGAGACAGCTTTGCCGTATATCGATTTTGTAAATTCTCTTAAAAAGCCGGGCAGAGTAGTTGCAAACAAAACTCTCGGTATAGGTGAGGTAAACGAAGACGGTAGTGTTAACACCGAGAAAGAAACGGGCTTTTTAATTCATACAATGGTGTCTCCGCTTGGCTTCGTCGGCCCCGGCGATGATTGGAAGTGGGGCTGGGCACCTACAAACGGTGCTTGGGCTTTGCAGGGTATGTTTGACTATTATCTTTTCACGGGTGATATTGAAAAGCTCAAAAATGACATTTATCCTGCAATGCAAGAGTGTGCGCTTATGTGGACAAAGCTTTTGGTGGAGGATAAAAAAAGCGACAGATTGGTTGTTTCACCCGGCTTTTCTCCTGAACACGGTCCCGTTGCAGCAGGTAACACCTATGACCAAACAATAATATACAACCTTTATGAGGATGTTTTAAAAGCTGCCGATGTGCTTTGTGAAAACGGCTTTGCAAGTGCTGTAAACAAAGAGCTTATTGAAACAGTAAAGCAGCAGATTGTACGTCTTAAGCCACTTCATATAGGCAAATGGGGACAAATTAAAGAATGGTACGATGAGGACAGATTCTTTATGCGAGGCTTCCATACAAAAGGTGTACAGCAAAAGCACAGACATATCTCTCACCTTTTGTCTCTTTATCCTTTCAAACAGATTTCTCCGGACAACAAAAAGCTTATGGCTGCAGCTCTTACAACGCTTAAGGACAGAGGAAACAAGAGTACCGGTTGGGGTCTTGCAGTAAGACTTCTTTGCTATGCAAGAGCACTGCAAGGCGACAGCTGTGATGAGATAATTTGCGAAATTATCAAGACAACTATACTAAACAACTTCTTGGGCACGCATCCTCCGTTCCAAATAGACGGTAATTTCGGTTTGCTTGCAGGTATTTGTGAAATGCTTTTGCAAAGCCATTTGGGCTATATTCATGTTCTGCCGGCTTTGCCCGGGGCATGGTTCGAGGGTGAAATTTCAGGCCTTATGGCAAGAGGAAATTTTGAACTTAGCTTAAAGTGGAAGGACAGAAGGCTTCAAAAGGGTACGGTGAAGGCTAATCTCGGCGGAAAGTGCAGCTTGAAATACGACGGTAAGATTATGCTTGTTCAAGATGAGAACGGAAACGAAGTGGAAACGGAGTTTGAAAACGGTATTACAAGCTTTATGGCTGAAAAGGGAAAGGTTTATAGCTTTAGTTAAATTAGTAAAAAAATAGCGATGCTGTTTAGTGTCGCTGTTTTTTGTTATACGGTAAGTGTGTGCAGTATTAGGCGCCGAACCCCTGCAGGCACACGCAGTGTGCCTGCTGCTTTCTTTTGCTTGCAAAAGAAAGCCCGGTGCGACGCAGTCGCACCGGGAGGGGTTCGGTGCACGGGGCGCCCTATGAAAAACGCTTCGCGTTTTTGCTTTTTCAAAAGAAAAATACATAGGGCGCCTCAAAGTTGCACTCACTCACGTCTTTGCGCATATCAAAAAAAGGTTGGCATTCGATGTGCCAACCTTTTTTATCATATATATGCTCACATTAAATTTTTGAGATCAGATAATACCCTCGGACATCATAGCCTCGGCAACCTTAAGGAAGCCTGCAATGTTTGCACCTGAAACAAGGTCATAGCCAAGACCGTACTGTGCTGCAGCCTTTGCGGAGTTGTCGTGAATATCTGTCATAATTTGCTTAAGCTTTGCGTCAACCTCTTCAGCAGTCCAGTTGTATCTCATT
>CAZNQI010000119.1:0-5186 GCA_964575375.1 uncultured Faecalibacterium sp. | reverse complement strand
GAACTTTGTTTAATCGGAGGGCTTATTAGAATCGACGGCGAGGTTGTAGCTTACACGGTGGGTGAGGAAATGACAAAGGATATCTTTTGTACTCATTTTGAAAAAGCATTTCCGTTTATCAGAGGCGCTTATCCTATGATAAACCAACAGTTTGCCGTTAACGAGCTTTCAGCTTATACTTATATCGACAGAGAAGACGATTTAGGTATCGAAAATATGAGAAAGGCAAAGCTTTCGTATCACCCGGCTATGTTACCGGACAAGTACGACGCAAAATATATTTTATGATTATTAAGGGCGATAAGAAATATATAGATGAGCTTGTTTCTCTTTGGCAAGAGGTGTTTTTGGATGATGAAGAGTATATAAGACTTCTTTTTCGTAAATTATATTATGAAATAGAGTGCTTTGCTTTTGAAGATGAGGGTAAAATAGTAGCTTCATTATATCTTTTAAAGGGCGAAATAAAATATAACGATAAGACTTATTTCGGCAGATATCTCTATGCTGCAGCGACTAAAAAGCAGTACAGAAAAAAAGGCATAATGTCAAAGCTTATAAATGAAGCCGTTGAATATACTAAAGAAAACGGTCTTGATTTTATTTGTCTTTTACCTGCAAACGATAAGCTTTACGACTATTACTTTAAATTCGGTTTTAAGAGTTCTATGTATAAATATGTCAAAAAGGCAACGGGTACTTCAACCTCAAGAGAAATTTTTAAAGCAACGAATAATTCTATATCAAAAGTAAGAAGGATAATTGAAAAGGATATGTTCGTGTTTGCGGAAGCTGAGAATGATTATGCCTATAATGCTTTAGAATATGCCGGATATAAAATATATTCGTTAGCCGAAGCTTTGGGGTTTGAGAGTTATGCAGTTGCAGACAGTGAATTTTCAGAAGCTTACGAATGTATTTGTCGAAAAGAAAACGGTAATAAAATGGCAAAGGCTTTGTCTGTTAATTTAAGTAGCGGTACAGAGATTTTTTCTCCTTACCAAACTGATGGTGCAGAAAGAATCAAAAACGGTATGCTTTATGCAATTAACAGTGAACTTAACGGCGCAGAAATATATATGAATATTGCACTTGAATAAAGGAGTAAAAAAGATGGTATATTGTTTTTTAGCAGACGGATTTGAAGAAGTTGAGGCGATAGCTCCCACAGATATGCTCAGGCGAGCAGGTATCGAGGTTAAAACTGTTGGTGTAACGGGAAAAACAGTTGCCGGCTCACACGGTATTGAAATTGTTGCAGATTGCGTAACAGATGATATCGTACTTGACGATACACTCGAAGCAATTATTCTTCCCGGGGGACTTCCGGGTGCAACAAATCTTGAAAAGGATGACACGGTTCAAAAAGCAATTGATTTTGCCTTTGAAAACGATAAATATATTTGCGCAATATGTGCCGCACCCGCAATACTCGGTCATAAGGGTATTCTTGACGGAAAATGTGCTATAGCTTATCCGGGCTTTGAAAAAGAACTTATCGGTGCAAAAATCAGCAATGAACATATAGCGATTGATGGGAATTTTATCACAGGTAAAGGCCCCGGTGTTGCTGTTGAATTTGGTATTGCCATTGTTAACGCGTTGTTGGGTGAAGAAAAAGCTAAGGCTGTATATGGCGCACTTCAAGCAAGATGATTACAAAGGCAGCCTTAAGGAAAGAATATAAAGAAAAAAGAGCATCTGTTAAAAATAAAGATGCTTTGAGTGAAAAAATCTGCAATACTTTTCTTAATACGGATATCTATAAGAATTGCCGCAATCTGCTTTGCTACCAAGCAATCGGCAGTGAGGTTGACTGCGAAGCCATAATTACAAAAGCTCTTTCAGACGGCAAAAAGGTTGCATTACCCGTATGTATAAATAAAAATGGTTATATGCGCTTTTATTATATTGGAAGCTTAGATGAGCTAAGAAAAGGAATGTTTTCAATACCTGAGCCTGAAAAAAGGTGCGTTGCAGATGATTTTTCAAAAGATGATGTTTGTATTGTGCCGGGGGTGTGCTTTGACAAAACAGGAGCAAGACTCGGTTACGGTAAAGGCTATTATGACAGATTTTTATCTAAGCATAGCATAATATCAGTTGGCGTTTGCTATGATGAATGTGTTTGTGATACAATACCAACTGATACAACAGATGAAAAAGTACAGTTTTTAATAACTGAAGAAAGAATACATATATTTTAAAATTTAGGAGGAATGTATATGGCTGATCGTTTTTATTCAGAGGGCACCGACAGAAGCACTCAAAGACCTGCAGAACCAAAGCCTCAAACAGGAAGCAACCCTTACGATAAAAAGAAAAGCAGTCTCGGTGATTTTAGTGTTAATATAGACTCTAATGCCACCACAAATGTTTCGGGGACGGTTGTGCCGCCTGCAAAGACGCAGAAGTTCCAGCTTAATATAAGTGATTTTGATGAGTTTATGCCCTCAACGTCTTCTGCTGTTACAAGCAAAACGGCATCGCAAGCCGCAAAAAGACAGCCTGCCGCAAAAACTGCAAGAACATCTGCTAAGAAAACTGCGCCTAAAACAGGTACATCAGCAACAAAAAGACAAACACAGGCTGTCAGAACAACCCAAACAAGCAGCTCTCAACCAAGGAAAGCAGATTCACAGCCAACTCAAGCTCAAAAAGCAAGGATTAAGGCAAAAAAGAGATATAATTTCATCAAGGGCGTTCTTATCACTTGCGTTTGTGTTATTTTCATAACCATTCTTACAGTTGGTGCTTCAACCGTTGCTTTGAATACAATTAACGATATTCTTGTTATAGACAAGGAAAATACCCGTACGGTTAGGGTAGAAATTCCTGAAGGCTCTGAATATGAAGATGTGTTTAATATCTTGGAGGAGAACGGTCTTATTAAGCAAAGCTTTTTCGCAGATTTCTTCCTTCGTTTCAGACACTACGATACCGTGTCCTACGAGCCTGCTGTTTATTACCTGCAAAGTGATATGGGAATTGAAACGATGATTGAAAGTATTATGGTTCAAAAAACAGTTTCCAACGATACTGTAAGACTTACATTCCCCGAAGGCTTCACCATTGCTGAAATTTTTGAAAAAATTGAAAAGTATGAGGTGTGTACAGCAGAAAAGCTTTATGCTAACCTTGAAATAGTTGCTGAAGAATATGATTTTATTGAAAAAATCGGTGATGTTTCGGGACGTTATCTTAAAGCAGAGGGTTATCTTTTCCCGGATACCTATGATTTTTATATTGATGAGAGTGCGAGCTCGGTTTTAAGAAAGCTTTTCAATAATTTTGAAAGCAAATGGACAAGTGAATACTCCGCAAGAGCAAAGGAGCTCGGTATGAGTATGGATGAGATATTAAATATTGCTTCAATGATTCAAGCTGAAGCTAAAAACGCTTCACAAATGAAGGATATATCTTCAATACTTCATAACAGACTTGCTGACAGCTCAACTTATCCTACACTTGACATGAACTCAACTAAAGATTATATAACCTCAACAAATGAACACGGAGTATTTACTGATTTCTACTATGAGCTTTATATCAGCACATACAACACATACAGCGTTAAAGGCTTAGCGCCCGGACCTGTTTGTAATCCGGGTATTAAGGCGATAGAAGCAGCACTTTATCCGAACGATACGGATTACTATTTCTTCTGCCATAGCTCTACAGGCGAAATTTACCTTGCAAAAACCGCCTCGGAGCATCAAGCTAACGTGCAAAATGTTTTATATTAACGGAGATTAAAATTAATGATTGATAAAACAAAAAAAGTTGAACTTTTGGCACCGGCAGGTGATATGGAAAGATTACAGCTTGCTGTGAAATACGGTGCAGATGCAGTATATCTCGGTGGTACAACATTCGGTATGCGAGCAGCTCCTGCAAATTTCACTGATGAAGAATTATATACGGCAGTTGCTTTTGCACACAAGCATAGTGTTAAGGTGTATTTAACTTGCAATGTTTTGCCGAGAAATGACGAGCTGTCCTGTTTGCCGGACTTCCTTTTAAATGCCGAAAAGGCGGGTGTTGATGCACTCATTATATCCGATATCGGCGTTTTGCAGATGGCGAAAGAGTATGTACCGAATATGGAAATACACATTTCCACACAGTCGGGAATCGTAAATTATGCTACTGCCAAAGCTTTTTATGATATGGGTGCTAAAAGAATTGTAACTGCTCGTGAGCTTAAAATGACTGAAATTGCTGAAATAAGAAAGAACATTCCCGACGATATGGATATCGAATGCTTTGTTCACGGTGCAATGTGTGTATCTTTTTCGGGCAGATGCCTTATTTCAAACTATCTTGTAAACAGAGACGCTAACCGTGGTGAATGTGCGCAGCCTTGCAGATGGAAGTATCATTTGATGGAAGAAACAAGACCTGGTCAGTATTTCCCTGTGCATGAGGGTGATGGTGGTACCTATATTATGAACTCAAAGGATATGTGTATGATAGAGCATATTCCCGATATGATAAAATCAGGCATAACATCGTTCAAAATTGAGGGCAGAGCAAAATCGGCATACTATGTCGCAGTTGTAACAAATGCTTACAGAAAGGCTATTGATGCTTATTATGAGAATCCCAGCGATGATTTCAAACCAGAACAATGGATAATTGATGAAATGCGAAAAATCAGCTACCGCGATTACTGTACAGGCTTCTTTTACGGCGACCCTGCTGACGATGCAAACATCAGCTATAAGGGTGGATATAACCGTGAGTGGGATGTTGTGGCTGTTGTTGATGAATGGAAAGACGGAATTGCTTATTGCACACAGCGAAACAGATTTTTCCAAGGAGACGTTCTCGAAGCCTTAGAGGTTCATAAGGCTCCGTTTTCGGTTGTTGTAAAGGATCTCAAAAATGCTGACGGTGAAGCAATCGAAAGCACAAATCATGCTATGATGAAGTTTTCTTTTGCTTGCGAAACACCTTTAGAGGACGGAACAATTCTTCGCAAGGAAAGAGAAGAAGATAAGAGAGTAATAATATAATAAGATTTTCAAGATGAGCAGTTGCAGTAAAAATGTAACTGCTCGTTTTATGTTAAAAGCAAATAGTCTTAATTTTCTTGACAATGCTAATTACATAGTATAAAATTAAATGGTAATATTATGAAAGGCAGGCACAGTTGTGCCGTATTGAATTATGAGCTTTGCAGC
>CAZNQI010000118.1:0-5187 GCA_964575375.1 uncultured Faecalibacterium sp. | reverse complement strand
CGAGCCTACGGGTGCGCTTGACAGCGAAACAAGCGTACAGATAATGGAGCTTTTAAAGGAAATTTCCAAGGACAAGCTCATTATTATGGTAACACATAACCCTGAGCTGGCTTATGAATATTCAAACAGAATAATCAAGGTTAAGGACGGTAAAATTATCGATGACTCTAATCCGTTTGAACCACAGGCAAGTGATTTTGACGAAGAAAAGATTAGAGCGCTTGATGAAAAGAAAAAAGGCAAGAAGCCTTCAATGAGCCTTTTCACAGCTTTTGGTCTTAGTATTCGTAACCTCGGCACTAAAAAGGCGAGAACCATCCTTACAGCCTTTGCAGGTTCAATCGGTATTATCGGTATTGCATTGGTTCTTGCAATTTCAACAGGTATGCAAAATTATGTTGATAAGGTGCAGAACGATACGCTTTTGGCATTCCCTCTTACCATTGAAAAGGAATCCTTGGATTTAGAAAGTCTTATGACTACCTTAACGGGTATGACTGCCTCTGCAGCCGACCTCGGACACGATAAAGACAAGGTTTATGTAAACGAGGCTTTTTCGGAAATATTCAATACTTTCCTTTCTCAATCTAATTCAAACAATCTCAGAACCTTTAAGAAATATATAGATGATAACTGGGAAGAATTTAATGAGCTTTGTAACGATATTCAGTTTAAGTATTCAACTCCGCTTAATATCTATAAAGCCGATACATCGAATGGTATTGTACAGGTAAATCCGAGTACACTTTTTGAATCGTTCGGCACACAGGATATGATGGAAATGGTTGAGGGCTTTATCGGTAACAGTGTTAACATCTGGAAAGAGCTTATCGGTACAGAGGAAACACTTAAAGAGCAGTATGATATCGTTTACGGAAGATATCCGCAGGATAAGAGCGAAATCGTTGTTATTATGGACGCTAACAACGAAATTAACGAGCTTATTGTTTACGGACTCGGCTTAAGAGACCAAAATGAATTTGCAAATAACCTTGTTCAATCGCTTGCACAAGGTGAAGCCTACGAAAGCATTGATGCAGAGTATACCTATGAGGAAATCTGTGGTATGAAGTATAAGCTTATTCTTAACACAGACTATATGGTAAAGGATAACAAGACAGGACTTTGGTCGGATATGAGAACGAACTCTGCTTATGTAAAGCAGCTCGTTGATAACGGTCTTGAGCTTAGTGTTGTTGGTATTCTTCGCCCGAGTGAGGATAACCTTATCCCTGTTGGTACAGGTAGCATCGGCTATTTGCAATCACTTATGGACTATGCTCTTGAGGGAACGGAAAATTCCGAGGTTGTACAACAGCAGCTTGCAGACCCCACAACAGACGTTATCACAGGTAAAAAATTTATTGAACTTTCGGTCAACGATTTCGATCTCGTTGATATAGATTTCAGCCTTATCGATATGAGTAAGCTTGATTTAACTCCGTTTATGAGTCTTGTTGATATGATTGATGTATCGCAAATTGATATAACGGATATGTCATCTATGCTTGATCTCGGTGATTTATCGGATCTTCAAAAGAAGCTCGTTGAAGGATATTTGAGTGATGAGCAGGTACTTGCACTTAAACAAGCATATATCGACTCTGTAAGTGCAGATTGCTCATACGACAACACAATGACTATTCTCGGCTATCAGAGTGTGGATACTCCGACATCAATCTACTTCTATCCCAAAACTTTTGAAGCAAAAGATAAGGTCAACGAAATGATTAACTATTATAACGAGCAAGTATCGGCAGACGGACATCCCGAGTATGAAATTGCTCCTACAGATGCTGTCGGCGCACTCTTGTCGTCGGTTACAATGATAATCAATATCGTAACCTATGTGCTTGTTGTATTCGTTGCAATATCTCTTGTTGTATCGTCTATAATGATTGGTATTATCACATATATTTCTGTTCTTGAAAGAACAAAGGAAATTGGTATACTCCGTGCAATAGGCGCTTCAAAGGGCGACGTTTCAAGAGTATTCAACGCAGAAACCATAACGATAGGACTATCGGCGGGTATTTTGGGTATACTATGTACCTTGCTTTTGGAAATTCCTATCAACTTGGTTCTCGAATATCTTACAAACACAGGTGCAGCGGCGGTGCTTCCGTTTAAATCGGCTATTATACTTATCGGTATAAGCGTGTTCCTGACATTTGTTGCCGGTCTTGTACCGTCTTCAATAGCGGCGAAGAAAGACCCTGTTGAAGCACTCAGAACAGAATAATAAAAAGCAAAATTATTTTATGCAACAAAACAAAATTTCATAATAACTAATAAAGCAGATGTGCTTCAGTAAAAAAAATTAAGCTGAAACACATCTGCTTTTGTTTTGATTTCGGGTCTGCGCTTATCGGGCAGTCCCTTGTGTTAATTTAAGAAACATAATCGGAATGTACGAAGCCGTAATAATCGTAATTTCCGTTTTCTATACGAACATAGAGCCAATCGTAATTATATACAGATCTTGCAAGTACCGTAATAGCTGTACCTTGCTTCAAAAGCTTGATAGATTGAAAATTCTCACCCGGGCCACTTCTTAAATTTAGTCCCACGGACGGAGTAACAATTGCTGTATAGCTTTGTGAGAAATAAGAAACATCAGTTTGATTGGAGCTTGAAGATGTGCCTGATACAAGGTATCTTTCTGCAACCCAACCGTTTATTTTAAGACTTTCGCAGTAAACATAAACCCAACCGCTGTTGTTTCCTGTTCCTACTATTTCAACCTGTGTCGCATACGGCAAAAGTGCAATAATATCATAGCTTTCGCTGGGGCCGTATCTCAAATTAAGTCCTACAGAGGGAGATACAATCTTCTTGCCGCCGTCTATGTATTCGTCGGGCTTCACAAGCTTAGAGAAAGATTCGGAAAAATTGTTTTCCGTTGTTACCTCTAAAGCAGAGCTTTCGGTTGTTGTATTTGCTTTTTCGGTAGTACTGCCTGTGTTGGCTGTTCCTTTTGGTAATATGGCAATAGCTGCCACTATAACAACTACAGCTGCAACGATTATAACGGGAAGCTTACTTTTGCTTTTGACGGAAGGTGTCGTCTGAACAGGCATTGATATAGGAGAAGAACCTTCTTGCGGTGCAGGCGGTATCGGTGCTGACGGTTGTGAATTAGAGCCGGATAAAGGAGTATGACACAACGGACATTCTGTGTCGCGTATTGAAACGATTGCATTACACGTTGGACAAGTCATAGTATTTCACCTTCTGTGCGTATTTTTTCTATTATGGTATCATAATAAGAATTATTTGTCAAATTAAAAAGAAAAAATATTAATGAAATAAATATAGACTTTTTACACATCCTGTGGTATAATATCTTGTGATTATGCTATATAATTTGTTTAGAAAGAAGGAATTTTATGACAGTAGCAGAAAAGATTGAAAGAGCTGTCATCTCAGGTGTTCTTGATGTTGTCCTGAAGCTCGTTGATAAAAACCCGAAAAAGAATTTACTCACAGTTTTAAATATAGCAGAAAGGCTTCTTAACGGCACTTTCCCTAAAAAATATCTCGATAAAACACGAGAGGCTATTGAAACAGGCGACAATGTTTATTATCAAGCCGCACTTAATGTTCTTAATGATATAGACAGAGGGCTTATAAAAAAGCTGCTTCTTTCAATGGGTCTCGGCGCAGGCGTTAAGGGCACAAAGGCTGTTAGAGAAAACAGAGAAAAGTATAAGTGCAATATTCCGTTTTTGCTGCTTATGGATCCCACAAGTGCTTGCAACTGTAAATGTAAGGGCTGTTGGGCAGCAGAGTACGGTCATAAGAATAATCTTACTTTAGACGAAATGCTAAGTATTGTATCTCAAGGTAAGGCTCTCGGTACACATCTTTATATGTTTACCGGTGGTGAGCCTCTTATCAGAAAAGACGATATTATTAAGCTTTGCGAGCAAAATCCCGATTGCGCTTTCTTGGCATACACTAACGGTCATCTTATTGATGAAAAATTCTGTGATGATATACTTCGAGTTGGTAATATTGCTCTTGCTTTGTCGATTGAAGGTGATGAGCAATCGACCGATGCAAGGCGTGGCGACGGCAACTATCAAAAGGTTATTTCAGCTATGAAGCTTCTTAAGAAAAAGGGCTGTCTTTTCGGTATGTCGGTTTGCTACACAAGTCAAAATGTTGAAAAGGTAACCTCGGATGAGTTCCTCGACAAAATGGTAGATTTAGGCGTTAAGTTCGGTCTTTACTTTAACTATATGCCTGTCGGACACGATGCACTTCCCGAGCTTATTCCGACACCTGACCAAAGAGAGTATATGTATGAATGGCTCAAGAGAGTCAGAAACAGCAAAACAGGCAAGCCGATGTTCTTTATGGACTTCCAAAGCGACGGAGAGTATGTTGGCGGCTGTATAGCTGGCGGCAGAAACTATTTCCACATTAACTCTGCAGGTGATATGGAGCCTTGCGTGTTCGTGCATTTCTCCGATTCAAACATAAGAACACATACGCTTTTAGAGGGTCTTAGAAATCCGCTCTTTATGGCTTTCAGACACGACCAACCGTTTAACGATAACCACTTAAGACCTTGCCCGATGCTTGAAAATCCGGAATGTCTCAGAAGCATTATAAAGCGTACCGGTGCAAAGTCTACAAATCTTCTTGAGGAAGAAACAGCGGAAATGCTTTGCTCAAAGTGTGATAAGTTTGCTAAAGAATGGGCTGAGAGAGCAGAAAGTATATGGAACTCACATTCTCATCCGAATCCCAAAACACAGTACTACAGAGATACTGAAGAGGGTAAAGCAGAGTTTGCGGCAAATTGCAACAGTTAACCATAAAAAAGGTAGCCTAAAAAACAAGGCTGCCTTTTGCTTTTTGTAAAAATAAAAAAATCTTTCAACTAAATTGTTGACGATGATAAAAAATAATGTTATTATTATACTGTATAAAAGTATAACTTGCAGTATATATAATACGGAGGTAATATAATATGAAAAAGACTACATTTAGTGCAAAAAGTATTTTATGGCTTATTCTTTGTGTAGTTATGGCATTTTCCTTGATGTGCGTTGCATCGGCGGAGGATGACCATACACACATTTACGGCGAATGGGTTGTTACAACACCTGCAACCTGCTCTCAAACAGGTATAAAAACAAAGACCTGTCTTATAGATGGTTGTGGCAGCACTGTTGA
>CAZNQI010000117.1:0-5247 GCA_964575375.1 uncultured Faecalibacterium sp. | reverse complement strand
TTATCTTCCTTGGTATCGGTTGTATGACTGATTTCGGTCCTTTGCTTTCAAACCCTGTATCCCTTCTTTTAGGTGCTGCGGCACAGCTTGGTATTTATGTGGCTTTCTTCGTTGCCATAATTTTAGGCTTTACTCCTCAGGAAGCAGCTTCAATCGCAATTATAGGTGGTGCAGACGGCCCTACCGCTATCTATCTTACAGGTAAGCTTGCCTCGCATCTTCTCGGCCCAATTGCCGTTGCAGCTTATTCGTATATGGCACTCATTCCGTTTATTCAACCTCCTATTATGAAGCTTCTTACAACAGAAAAGGAAAGAAAGGTTGAAATGAAACAGCTTCGCAAGGTTTCAAAGGTAGAAAAGATCGTTTTCCCTGTTGTTGTTCTTGTTATTTGTGCATTTATTCTTCCGTCTGTAGCACCACTTCTCGGTATGCTTATGCTCGGTAATCTTTTCAAGGAATGTGGCGTTGTGGACAGACTTTCCGACACAGCACAAAATGCTCTTATGAACATTATAACAATAATGCTCGGCTTAACGGTTGGTGCAACAGCAAACGGTGCAACCTTCCTGCAAGGAAAAACTCTTATGATTATTGCACTCGGCTTGTTCGCATTCGTATTCTCAACCGTTGGCGGCCTGCTCCTCGGTAAGCTTCTGTATTTGGTTACGGGTGGCAAGGTTAACCCTCTTATCGGTTCGGCAGGTGTTTCTGCAGTTCCTATGGCTGCTCGTGTATCGCAAAACGAAGGCAGAAAGTATAACCCGACAAACTTCCTTCTTATGCACGCTATGGGCCCGAATGTAGCAGGTGTTATCGGCTCTGCAGTTGCCGCAGGCTTCTTACTTGCGATGTTTGGTTGATAAATATAAAAAAATTATACTCAAAAAGCAGCAGGTTTTGTTTCCTGCTGCTTTAAGCTTTTCTTTTTGTAAGCTATGCTGACTATATTAAACGCTTGACGTATGGGATAAGCCGCCGAGCCGCCGGGACTGCCCACTAAGCGCAGACCAAAAGGCAAAGCAAAAGCAGATGTGTTTCAGCTTAAAGCTAAATGATATGCAAAGCTGCAGCTTATCCGTCACAGTTTAAAAAACGGACAAATCCTTAGACTTGTCCGTTTTTAATATCAAATCACTTCAATAGAGAATGCGTATGAATACTTTGTACCCTTGTGCATTATATTCGGCTCTCTAAGGCAAGCATTACCCGGTGTGTCGCCGCCGATACCTCTTTGCATAAGGTCGATACAAACAGTTGTGAAGTCCTTGTGCTTAAAAGAGTGAATGTGCGTTGCGTCGTCAAGCTCATTAACAGTGTAATGGTGGCAGTTGATTGCGAACGGTGTGTCGCCAATCTTCTTGAAGCGAAGACCCTCACCGTCGGCATTTTTAATTTCCATCATTCTGACACCTATTCTGTGTCCGTTTTCCTGCGGACGCATATAATGATGCTCCATATCAGTAACGCTCATCTCGTGAAGTGCAATTCTTGCACCTGTCTGACGGTCGATATAGTTTTCGTGCGGTCCTTTGCCGTACCACTTAACAAACTCGAATTCCTTTGCCATTGTAAGTGTTGTTCCGAAACGCACCATATCCATCATACCCGTACCCTCGTGAGTTACATCAATCTTGCCGTCCGGATATACAGTGTATGTCATTTTAACATTCTTCATGTTAAATACGCCAATTGTTGTTTCAATATATGCACTGTGGCTATAGCGATGAACCAACGTAGCTTTTGATTTAAGAGTGTCTGTAGCCTTTCTCCAAAGATGAAGCGGATGCACAGGAATAAGAGGCGGAACGAAATTAAAGTAGTCAATATCATTATCGGTAAGCGCTCTGTAATAGTTCGGCTTAACGCTTCCGATAAGATACTCCTTACCGTCCTTCTTCATAGAAGTGAGCTGACCGTTTTGGAATCTGTATTCAAAGTTTTCGCCCACAACAACAAAGTCTTTCTGTGTACCCTTTATATCAACTGACTTTTCGTATGTTGGCTTTTCCTTTTCGTCTTCACCCTTAATTATAAACTGATCCCAGCCCTGCTCGTAGCCTGCTTTTGCGAAACGGCAATCGTCTCTTCTAATGAACGAGAATGTGATAATAACCTCGCCCTCAGGCATTGAATCTAAAGCGTAATCAACCTTAATTTCCTTTTCACTGAGAGGTGCCAAGGACTCGAAATCCGCACGCTTGATGTTGCCCTTCTTAATTACCTCACCGTTGTTTGTAATAACCCACTGTATATCAAACTTTGAAAGGTCGGAGAACATAAACTTGTTTTTAAGAAGGAAAATACCCTTTGAAACATCAACAGCCTTAAGTTGAATTTCACAGTAAACCTTTCTGACCTCGTGAATACATGGGTGCTCTTTTCTGTCTGCGGCAATAATACCGTTTGCGTTGAAATAAATGTTACTGCCAACAATAGCGCAGGTGTTGTACGGCGGCTTGATCCACAAATCTTTTTCATTATAGTCCGTACCGTAAAGCCACATATCCTCGCCGTCTTCATTAACCTTGTGTATGGCTTGGTCAACGAAGTCCCAAATATAACCGCCACAAAGGTTGTCGTACTTTTCAAATGCGTCCATATACGCCTGGAAGTTGCCGAGACTGTTTTCCATAGCGTGAGCATATTCGCAGAACACAACAGGCTTTGTGTAAAGCTCCTTCGGAATAGGCTTACTGTCTGCTGCAAGAGAGTTTGCAATATTATCGAACCAAGTTATGGTGATAGGCTCTTTCTTACCGAGCTTTTCAACCTGATCCTCCGTAGGATACATACGGCTGATAACATCACTCTTTGTAAAGTCGAAGTCGCCCTCATAATGGAATTGTCTTGTGCTGTCAAGCTTAAGTGCTGCCTGCTTCATACGAAGGAAGTTACTGCCGTCGCCTGCCTCATTACCTAAGCTCCACATAAATACGCAAGCGTGGTTTCTGTCTCGAAGCACCATTCTTTCCATACGGTCAACAACAGCATTTGTCCACATCGGATTATCGCCGGGGACATTCTTTCTTCTTACGCCGTGTGTTTCAAGATCGCATTCGTCCATAACATAAAAGCCGTATTCATCGCAAAGATCATAAAAACGAGGGTCGTTAGGATAATGGCTTGTACGAATGGAGTTGATATTGTTGCGCTTCATAATATTGAAGTCCTGAATATATCTTTCATCAGGTACTGCCCAGCCGTTGTCCGGGTCAAAATCATGACGGTTTACACCTCTGATAAGAAGCGGCTTACCGTTAACAAGTATTTTTTCACCAACGATTTCAACCTGCTTAAAGCCTATACGGCAAGATTTGTAGCTCGTAACACCGTCCGAGGTAATCTTAAACAAAACTGTATATAAAACAGGGTTTTCTGCCGACCAAAGAATAGGCCTTTCAACACGCTTTTTAAATACAAGCTTATTTTCACCCGCACGGGTAATTATGTCTGCAGTACCGATAACCGTCGGCTTACCTGCAGTGAGAAGCGTTGCTTCAACACGGACGTTCTTTGCACCCTCACTGTAGTCCTTAACAAGTATTTCTGCTGTTAAATCTGCATCGGTATAGTTGTTTACAAGCTCTGTTTTAATAAAGAAATCTCTTATACAGGTCTTCGGCTCGCTGTATACATAAACCTCACGGTAAATACCGGATAAGAACCACATATCCTGGTCCTCAAGATATGTACCGTCTGTATAACGGTAAACCTCTGCTGCAACCGTGTTCTTTCCTGCGTGTACATATTTTGTAACGTCAAATTCGTGAGGAGTAAAAGAGCCTTGAGAATAGCCAACATATTCACCGTTGACAAAAACCTTAATACCTGCTTTAACAGCACCGAAGTGAAGATAAATTTCTCTGCCTACCCAATTTTCGGGAAGCTCAAAGGCAGTACGGTGCATAGCAACCTCTTGACCCGAAATGTCTATTGACGGAATTTTGTTTTTATCAACACAAATGCAATTTGGGAATGAGTTTGCATAGTACCAAGGCTTTGTGTAGTCCTTTTGAAGCTGCCACACACTGGGAATGGTGATGTCCTCCCAATCGCTGTCGTCAAAATCTACCGAGGAATACTTTTCAGGTAAAGAGCCTACACCCTTGTGCCAAAAAAACTTCCAAGTGCCACTCAATGAAATTTTATAAGGCGACGGTTGTCTTTTTGCCGCACTGTCCGCTTTGTCGTGGCACAAAGAAAGCACATGACCGTCCTCTTTGTTTTCTTTAATTATTTCCGGGTTTTCCCATATATACATATTTACTCCTTCTTTCTTTTTAGAATATAATGTATCAATTTATATTCTACTAAAAAGCAGGTTTTGTGTCAAGAAAAAAGCGAATCTTATTGAAGTTTATCCTTTTATTTAAAACAAAATTTACATCACAAAAAAATTTATGTTGACTTTTTAACAAAAACAATATACAATTAATGGTAGAGAAATTATGAAAAGGAATGATATGAATGAAAACATGTAAAATCTGCGGCAAAGAAATTGACTACACAAATAAAACAAAGCTCTGCGCCGTTTGCGAGGCAATGTCTCCGGAAGAAAGAAAAAAATCAAGACCCGAAAGATTCGCTTTTATTCTTTATATTTCGGATATCGCTTTAATTCTTATAACTGCAGCAATTGCAATTATACCGTATATAACTAATAAATAACGACTACGCTAAGCTTTAAAAAAGTTGCCGCACTCTTATGTATGTGCAGCAGCTTTTTTTAATATCTTTTTGTTTGACACGGCAGATGTTTTATGATATAGTGTTTCATATTATAAAAAGTTTTCAACACAAGCGGTATAAAGTGTTAAATATTTGGAGATGAAAAAATGGCAACAAAGCAATATAACTGTGTTAAAAAAACAAAAAAGGCTTTTGAAACAAGCCTTGCCACTTTAGCAAAAACTCAGCCGATGAACAAAATTACAGTAAAAAAGCTTTGCGAACACGCCGAGCTGAGCAGAAACGCCTTTTATTTTCACTACAAAGATATAAACAACCTCATCAGTGATATTGAAAACGATGTCTTAAGCGACGCCGAAGCCATCATAGCAGAGCTTGAAAAAACAGGCTTTCCCAAAAATGTGTATCTTACAATTGATGCTCTTATTGATCAGTTCGAGCAAAGAAGAGATACTGTCATTATGCTTCTTGACACCTCGTTTTCAACCTCTTTTACCTATAGGATAAGCAAAATTTTCAGCGAATACAATTACAAATACTACAAAAGCTTTCACC
>CAZNQI010000116.1:1984-5373 GCA_964575375.1 uncultured Faecalibacterium sp. | reverse complement strand
TTCAGTAAAAAAATTAAGCTGAAACACATCTGCTTTTGTTTTGCTTTTTGGTCTGCGCTTAGTGGGCAGTCCCTTCTATTTACATCAAAAATTTTCCGGTACAGGATCTGACAGTTTTACAAAATCTATTTTGTCCATCTTTGTTCTCGGAAGAAAATCTAAAATTTCAACCCTTCTCGGACAAGCATAAGCTTCAATATTTTCCTTGCAATACGCTAAAAGCTCCGCTTTGAATTTTTCCTCGTCAATATCCTTTTCGGAAAGTGAAACACAAAGCTTAACATAAGGCTTACCGTTTTCCTTATAGCCTTGAACGGCACACGCTTCTTCTACATACGGGAATTTGAGAACTATCTCTTCAATTGTTGCGGGATAGATATTATAGCCTGCAATAATGATTATTCTCTTTTTTCTTGCCGCGAACATAAGATATCCTTCTTCGTTAAGATAACCGATATCGCCTGTTTTCACCCAATTAGTGCCGTTACTGTCCGTAAAAATACCTGTTTCCTGAACAACATCATCGGGCAAATATCTGTTCATCATCGTGTCTCCGGTAATAACCACCTCACCGATTTGACCGTTTGGAAGCTTATTACCCTCGTCATCCCAAATTTCTATCGTCGTGCCGTATATAGGTCTTCCGGCAGTGTTCATTCTGTAAAATTCATCCGGCAGGTTGTTAGTTGTACAAACAGCACACATTTCAGTAAGACCGTAGCCTCTGGCAAGTTTTGCCGTACCGCCCTTTGAAGCAATTACGCTGTTAATTTCCTCTATAAAATCGTTGCTTACAAGGTCGCCGCCCGCTGCGATGATTTTAAGATTTTTAAGTCCGTCGTTTTCTTTGAACTCGGGAAGCTCCATAAGCTTTTCAAACATCTTCGGAACACCGAGCATTTCCAAAACATTATATTTTGCGATAAGTGCGTTAACCTGAACAGGGTCAAATTTTGAAATCATAATGGGCTTGTATGCGTTGCAAAGTGCATAGTGCATTGAAACGCCGAGACCGTATGCGTGAAAGCAAGGCAAAACGCAGATGGAATAGCTCGTCCTGTAATCTCGAGGTACGTCCTGCACATACATTGAATACGCAAGAGAGTTAAATGAAAACGCTGAATGAATTATCGTTTTACTCTTACCGGTTGTTCCGCCGCCGTGAAGATATACAGCATCATCCTTATACGGGTTCGTATCCAAGGGAGCCGCCGGATAATCGCTGTTTACAACGTCCGTAAAACGGTATACATTTTCGCTTTCGGGAACATTTGCGTTTTGCATTTCATTGCCCTTTGCATATTTATATGCCAAATCTTCTTTGTTGCAATAATCGGAAACAGAGCAAACAATTGTCATATACTTATCAATGATGCTTTTATATTCAGCAGCAAATAAATCGAGAAGGAAAACGCCCTTGCTGTTTGTGTGCTTCATAATTCCCTCAAGCTGAGCAGGTGGTGTAAGAGGATGCACGAAATTGGAAATTGCACCGATTTTGCTCAATGCGTAAAAAACCGGAAAGCCGTGTCCGCAGGTAGGCAAAAACGCTGTTACAACATCTCCCTTGCGAATACCTTTCTCGTAAAGAAATGCTGCTGTCTTTTCTATATCATTCAAAAGGCGAGAGATTTTGATTTCCGATTCTACATTCGCAACAGGAGTTACAAACGCAGTATAGTCCTCACCCAAATCCTTTGAAATTCTTTTATAACACGCTATGAGATACTCATAGCACGATTCTTTTTGAGGCCTTGAAAGGTACTGCTCCTTTGGTATGTTAAAGCATTTTTCCATTATTCTTAACCCTCCGTACATATGTATTCTTTTATTGGCTATGTCCTGATTTGCGGTTGATTTTTTGCATTTATGATTATATCTATTATGAAAACCTGTGTCAATATACAATTTATGTCAGAGTGTTAGAATTATTACAATATGTTTTAATTTGTACCAATTACAATATTCACAACAAACAAATTTAATAATTGTTAACATTTTTATCAAAACTTTTTACGTAGGATAAAATACATCATATTGTGTCGCTTCGCAATAACGACCACAAGAAGCGATTTTCCATATACATCCTTAAACCCCGTGGAGAAGAAAATGAATAAAAAAACATTGACAAAAGGGGCACTTTTGATATATAATGTTTCTCTGCAAGTTATGTCTTGCACATCTTAAGAAAGCGTCGGACAAGTTATTGCGTTACTTCATTCACTCCTTGCAATTTGTCCCGTTTTAATAAAAAAGAAAATTATAAAGGAGGTTAATGCAATGAAAAGAACTTACCAACCTAAGAAGCGTCACAGAAAGATGGAGCACGGTTTCCGTAAAAGAATGGCAACTAAGAACGGCCGCAAGGTTCTCGCTCGCAGACGTGCAAAGGGCAGAAAGCAGCTCACATACTGATTCAGTGTTTAAGCTGCGATAATTTCCCGATATATTCGGATTAAAAAGTGTATCTTTATATTTTTTCTACAATTTAAAGAAACACCGTTCAACAAATATTTAAGGTTTGATTTTTTTGAAAAAGTACCAATCTTTAAACGAAAACACTCTTTTTCAAAGGGTGTATTACAGAGGAAAATCTTCGGCTAAACCTGCACTGGTTGTTTACTGTTTAAAAAACCGTGTGGGCATTTGTCGTGTCGGTATCACAACAAGCAAAAAAATCGGCAACGCAGTTGAACGAAATCGCTCACGCAGAGTTATCAGGGCGGCATTTCAGTCAGTTTTAAAAAATCACAATTTCAGCGGAAATTACGACATCGTTTTCGTTGCAAGAGGAAAAACGAAATATCTAAAAAGCCAAAAGGTGGAAGAGGCAATGCTCCAATCCTTAAGAGAGCTCGGTGTTATAAAATGAAAAAAATACTTTTGTCTTTAATTCGTTTTTACAGAAAGCACATCTCTCCTCTTTTCCCGCCAAGCTGCAGATATTATCCCACCTGTTCAACCTACGCTCTCGAAGCTATTGAAAAGCACGGTGCCTTAAAGGGTCTTGCTTTATCGCTTTGGCGTATTCTCAGGTGTAATCCGTTTTCAGCCGGTGGCTATGACCCCGTGCCGGAAAGAAAATGTGAAAAGCATAAGCACTGAAGGCTTTATTCCTTATAGCATTTGCAACTCAATTTAACGGAGGAATTTAAGAATGTTTGATTTCTTATACAGCATTTTCGGTTTTCTATTCAGATTCCTTTTTGACTTTGTGAGCAATTACGGTATTGCACTTATAATTTTTACTTTATTTTTCCGTTTGATTTTGCTTCCGTCAACAGTTAAGCAACAAAAATCATCGGCAAAAATGGTGCGTCTTCAACCTAAACTCAAAAGAATTAAAAATTCTTCTAAAATTATGTTAATATGCTGGATTTCACTCCACA
>CAZNQI010000116.1:0-1974 GCA_964575375.1 uncultured Faecalibacterium sp. | reverse complement strand
TATCAAGACTACAATCCTCAGGAAAGACAGCAAAAAATCCAGATTGAAACAAGCGAGCTCTATCAAAGAGAAGGCTATTCCTCAATGGGAGCAAGCTGTACTCCCCTTTTGTTTCAGCTTCCGATACTTTGGGGTCTTTACGGTATTATCCGTATGCCCTTAACTTATGTGCTTGAAATTTCTGAAGAAGCTATTTCAGCACTTACAGAAGCTGCAACTGCACTTGAGCTCACTGCAAGCAAAAATCTTGCTTACGCTGAGTCAATCGTCATTTCAAAGCTTGACGAAATCGTAAGTGGTGCTCCTGAGCTTTTACAAAACTACGGCGCAGAAATCGAAAAAATCAAAGCGTTTGATTTTACTATTCTCGGAATTGACCTCGGTTCTATCCCATCGGCTATATATGCGCAGTCGGGAATTACCAAGGAAACTATACTTATTCTCGCTATTCCCGTGCTTTCAGGTCTCACCTCTCTTTTAACAAGTTTGCTCAGTCAAATCAGACAAAAGAAGGCTAACCCCAATATGGAAAATCAGCAGATGATGGGCTGTATGATGTTTATGATGCCGATATGGTCGGTTTTCCTTACCTGGAGCTTCCCTGTTGGTATGGGTATGTACTGGATACTTTCAAACCTTTTTGCATTTGTACAGACACTTATCCTCGGACATATTTATGCACCGAGAAAAACTATCGCAAAGCTTATGGTTGAAGAAACTATTTATCGTCGTTCGTACGAAGAAACAAAGAAAATCGGTACTCAAACAGAAGAATAATTTTAAGGCTCACAAAACCACAAAAAACTAAATTCATAAAAACGGTGGTGAAATTAATGATAAAAGAAGCAATCGCAACAGGTGCAACTATCGAAGAAGCCATCAACAATGCCAAAGCAGAGCTCGGTGCTCCGGAAACAGCAGAGATCCATACAGAAATTATTACAATGCCGACGAAGAAAATTCTCGGTTTATTCGGCGGAACTCCTGCAAAAGCAAAAGCGTGGTATGAAGCACCCGACAAGCAGCCTGCAGCAAAAAGTACTCCCGTACAAAACAAAACAGCAAAAGCTGATCCTGTAAAGGCACAGAATGTTTCTGCAAATAAAGAGCAAAAAAATACCGAAGCTGCTGCAAAGCAGGCACAGGTACCCCAAGCTGCTGCACAGGAGAATACTCCTGTAGATATCAGCAAAAGCGCTTCATTAACAAGTGCTGCAGAGTATCTTACAAAAGTACTCACAGGTATGGGTGTTGCTCAGGTTGATATTAATGCTTATCGCACAGCCGAGAATGAAATTATTCTCGAGCTTGACTGTGGCGAAGATTACGGTATTGTTATAGGCAGAAGAGGTGAAACTCTCGATTCAATTCAATACCTTACAAGACTTGTTGCAAACAAGAAAAAAGAAGAAAGCGAATATCTCAGAATCTCTATCAACGTAGGCAACTATCGTGAAAAGAGAAAGAACACATTAAGAGAACTCGCAAAGAAAAATTCAGAGAAGGTTCTCAAATACGGCAGAAATGTTACATTTGAACCTATGAATCCTTACGAACGCCGTATTATACATACAGCAGTTCAGGAAATTGAAGGCGTAACATCTTACTCTGTTGGCACAGATGCAAACAGAAGAGTTGTTATTTCACTCGCAGAGGGTGTTAAACCTACTCATCCGTCTAAGGGTGGCTACAACAACAGACGTGGTGGCAAAGGTGGCTACAACCGTGGTGGCTCAAAAGGCAGAAACAACAATCGCAGCGCATCAGCTCCTGCAGCTCCGACAAGAGCTCCGAGAACAGATGCAGGTGCAGAAAAGGTTTCTCTTTACGGTAAAATCAACTAAAACAAAAAGCTGTCGCAAATTGTGGCAGCTTTTTTAATTTTTTTGTTAACAGATACTTAGTTGTAGATAAAACTTAATATTTGTTACTATAATTACACTAAATAAATGTGTTTTTTTCAAACGGTAAATG
>CAZNQI010000115.1:0-5490 GCA_964575375.1 uncultured Faecalibacterium sp. | reverse complement strand
ATCAAGGCCAATGCGACCGTTTTTTATTATTACTTTTCAGCTTGTTCCTCAATAAGCTGTGATACTATCTCAGCTGCGTCCTCAACCATTTTAAGGCAGGGGCGCTTTTTGTAGTATTCGTCCGTTCTGTCTTGCGGCTTTGCTGATTTTTCCATCTGCACCTTAAGACTTAAAAGCTCTCTGCAAACTACACTGCCGTTTCTTTCTTTAAATCTTTCGGCAAATTCACGCACAAGCTCATAGTTTTGTTTTTTACTTTCAGCATCATCACCACTTGTTGGTGCCGCAACACTACCGAGCACCATTGCCGCACCCGATACTGCCCCGCAGACCTCTCTCATTCTGCCTACACCGCCGCCGAGACCTGCACTTAATTTCTTTGCAGTTTCCTCGTCAAGGTTAAATCTGTGGCAAAACGAAACAAAAACAGCCTGCGCACAGTTGTAACCCTCTAAAAACAACTGCCTTGCTCTTTCTTTTTCTGTCATCGGTATTCACCCTTTAAATGTTCTATAAGTGCCTTTGCACTGTTTTCCTGAAGCTCGAGGAAAAATTCAGGCTCTCGCATATTCTCTAAATAATGTGCATCCGAGCTTCTTAAAAGCATCTTTCCCCTTGTGCCCTCATACTTTTCTCGGTACTGCATTTCGTCAGCATTTGGCGTGAGCTCAAAGCAGTTAACACGCAAGGAAGTCGGAAAATCACCGAGCGACGATATAATACTGTATGAGCTTCTGTCTATATGAGCAGGATAACACACCCCACCGTATGTATCGATTATACCGGGCAATTCATCAATGCTTATATCGGCTGCCGTTGTAAGCAAAATTTCTTCCTTATCTAAAACACCGTCCTCGGTATCCATAATAAGCTGCTCGCCGAAAATGCTTTCCTTGTTCTTTACGGGAAGCATTTTTGTTTTAACAAAATCGCTAAACCTCATCGCATCCTCGAGCGTTCGGAAAAGACAAACACAATGAATTTCCTCGCTTGTGCAAAGCTCCATTCCCGGCACAACGGTTATACCTATCGCATTCCCTACCTTTATGGCACTCTCGCAATTTTTACAGCTGTTATGGTCTGTTAAAGCTATGATATCATAGCCGAAAAGCTTTGCCATATTAACAAGATTATACGGTGTCATATCGTTATCGCCACAAGGTGAAAGGCAGGAATGTAAATGTAAATCGTAATACAGCTTCATATTGTTTTTGAAATAAGAACAGAAAGCTCGTATGTGTCCTTTTCGCTTTGCAAAAAGCAAACATTTTGCTGTAAAGCTTTTTCCTTTGCCTGCTCATCTAAAGAAGCGTTTTCGCTTAAAATTATGCACGCACAATCGGACAGTACAGCAACGGCAACAGCATTTACGTTACCCATAACCGTTATCCAAGCGTCGCCCTCTTTTGCTCTCGACATAACCCACGACAGCAAATCGCCACAGTAACAGCCCGTAACCTCTCTTTGCATATCGCCTTCGGTAAGTACCTTTAACTCTAATTTTTCAGCAAATTCTTTAACCGTCATTTTCTCCATCTCCATCGTGTTCTTCGCTTATTACCTTAATTCTAAACGGTGCGGGAAGCCAATCATCTCCCTTTGACTTATCGCCGAGCTTTATATTGTGGAAGATACAGTCCTCTTGCTCTGCATAACCCCTTACAATATCGTCTGCCAACGCCTTGCAGGACGGAGCACCGCAAATACCGCAATCAAGTCCCGGCAGACTGCTTTCAATCTCTTTCATTCGAGACATCATCTTCATTGCCTTTATAACGTTATCTGCAAGCTTCATCGCAGGCGACGGAGTAAGCTCCTTTGTCCAACCGAGCAAGGTAATGTCGTAATCGTCATCAACACTGTTGCAGGAAACAGGCATAAACTTGCGCAGTCTTTGTATTCTCGCCTTTGCAACATAAGGGTTTTCAACCGTTAAAACGCCACCGACACAGCCACCTGTACAGCAGTTAAGCTCAATAAAATCAAGGTCGTTGAGCTTTTCGTCCTCAAGCTCCTCAAGAACATTTATAACATTTTCAATTCCGTCAGCGGCAAGATATCTTTCCTTGAGAAGACCTGCCGCTTCACCGCCACTGCTCGCCCAGCTTACGCCTATAATTCCCGAATCATTGATAGGCTCAATTTCTTGGGGCAACAGCTTATCCATAGTCTGCACCAAAACAGGATATATATCCTTTATTGCAAAAGCGCCGTCAATACCGCTTACCTCATAGCAAAGCGGACTTCTTATGGCTGTTCTCTTTGCAGGACACGGCGAAATGAAGAACACACCGATATCCTCACTTTTAAGACCTGTTTTATTAATAGCCTCGTTTCTTGCTATTTTCGCCGCAAGGTCAACGGGAGCGTAAAGCGGCATAAGATTGCCGATAAGATTCGGAAATCTTGTTCTTATAAGACGTACAACGGCAGGACAAGCCGATGAAATAACCGGCTTTTTAAGTGTACCGTCCTCTATCATAATTCTCGTTGCACTGCTTATAAGCTCTGCCGCCTTTGAAACCTCAACAACATCGTCGAAGCCCAGCTTTTTAAGTCCCGTCAATACATAATCGACATTTTCAAGATTATTAAACTGTCCGTATAGAGCAGGAGCCGGGAGTGCTATTCTGTATTTAAATTTTAGTATTTCATTAAAATGCTCACTGACTGCATATTTAGCGTGGTGAGGACAGACTCTGATACATTCCCCACAGTCTATACATCTGTCAGAAATTATGTATGCTTTTTTATTTCTGACTCTAATAGCTTGAGTGGGGCAACGCTTTATGCAGTTTGTACAGCCTTGACATTTATCGGCATCAAGGCGCACCGAATGAAAAATCGTAGCCATATTTTCACCTTTTTCAGTATCTTACTGTATGTAAACTTTAAGTGTTAATGTTGTTCCGACGTTAACTTCGCTTTCAATATTAAACTCATCTGTATATTTTTTGATATTAGGAAGTCCCATACCTGCACCGAAGCCGAGGCAACGGATATTATCAGGAGCTGTTGAGTATCCCTCTTTCATGGCAAGCTCTACATTTGCTATACCGGGACCCTTATCTGCCAAAATCATAGTGATGTCGTTTTCCGTTATTTCAACATCAATTTCGCCGCCACCTGCGTGTATGACCATATTTATCTCTCCCTCGTACATCGCAATGGAGACATTTCGTATAACCGCAGGTGATACTCCGAGCTGCTTTAGGGTGCGCTTAACATCACCCGATGCGGCGCCTGCTCTTGTGAAATCATCACCGGGTACTACATAATGAAGTTTTATGCTATCACTCATTTTCCACTGCCTCCTCTAAGACCTGCCGCATAAAGCTTGCCGCAAGAGGTAAACATTTCAAACTGTGTGCAAAGCATTACCATATCTCTCTCCTGTGCCATTTCAATCATATTAAGGTCGGGACGCTTGCCTCTTACAAAAACAATACAATGCATATCCATCATCTCTGCCGTGCGAACAACCTGAGGGTTCACAAGACCCGTTAAAAGCACTGCCTGCTCCTTAACAAAAGCAAGCACATCGCTCATCATATCACTGCCGCAAGCAGAGCCTACCGTTGTTGTAAGAAGGTCCTCTCTGCAAATAATCTCTGCACCTAAAATTTCTTTTACGTCGTTTACTGTCATAGTTATTCTCCTTTAAGAGTTTTAATAAAAAAAGCGGAACTTTCCCACCAAGAGGTAGTGTCCGCTTTAAAAATTATATATCCTTAAAATCTGCCTTTTCAATTTCCTGTTCAATAAGTTGAGCGGCTCGATTCCAAATGATTTTACCAACAGACACAAATCCGTCCTTGTTTTTTACCTCGCAAAGCATTGCAAATGCCTCGGCAACATTTTCGCAAACATCGCCGCCTTTTTGGAAAGCAAGATAGTAAAAGCTAAACGCTGCACCACTTGAAATATTGCTGTAAAGCACAGGAGACTGCCTTTCAATTTCATCGTACATAGAAGTGATTGCTGTTGTTGAAAGTATGCTTACTGGTATTTCTATTTGAAGCAAGGTTTCACAAGCAAAAACAATAAGCACCTTGATTTTATACAGCATATCTGCAGTTAAAAACTTTTGAGGCACATGCTCTTTAAGATTCAAGCTAAGCGGTTCATCACCTATCGGTGAAATCTGCGCCAGGGCGGTACCGAGCTTTTTTGCCTTATCTATATTTCCGTTAGCTCGATTAGACACAACCGCAGCAAAGGTGTTTGCAATATCACCCGTACTTTTGTGTTTTTCTTTTTTACCGATATAAATCTTTACATCATTTTCGCTCATAAGATAGTCTCCATCCGATATAATAATTTATTCTTCCGATTGTTCTCTTTTTTGCTTTCTGCGTTTTTTTGCCTTATATGTAAGAAGTCCGTTAAGACTTTCCTCGTCAGGGCCGTATTCGCCGAGCTTTACGGGATACATATTGAAAGCACCGTGAAAATCACTGCCGCCTGTCATAACAAGGGAATACTGCTTTGCTTTCTTTTTAAGAAGCTCTTGCTGTTCGGGTGTGTTTTCCGGATGCCATACCTCAACACCGTCCAGAATATCTCCGATTTCATCAAGAAGCTCAAAATTATCATAAAAGCCGGGATGCGCCAAAACGGCAATACCGCCCGCTTCGTGAATAGCCTCAATAATTTCCTGCGGCTCAGGGTAAACAGCAGCAGTTCCCAAAACATTAACTCTCGACTGTTTTGTGAAAAGCAGCTTAAACAAATCTCCGAAGATTGTTGTTGTGTAGCCACACTCCATAAGTGCCTGCATAATATGTTGCTTGTAAATATTTGTAGAGCCTTGCGCACATTTAAGTATAAATTCAGCACTAACAGGAAATTTAGCAGCCACTTTCACAACCATAAGGCGTGCAGCTTTTTTTCTGATTTCCGAATTTTTCTTGCAAAGTCCTTCCAATCTTTCGGGTCTGTCAGGAAGATAGCATAAAATATGTACCTTTGAATTTCTCTTTTTATCGGTTGCTGAAAATTCAACTGCAGGAATTACGTTGACGCCATATCTTTCACCCAGCATAACAGCTCTTGTAGTACCTGCCAAGCTATCGTGGTCTGTGATAGCAAGTGTGGTAACGCCGCTGTTTTTAGCAAGTATTATAATGTCATCGATTCCCATAGTTCCGTCTGAAAGTTTAGTATGACAATGTAAATCTGCTTTCAAAATGTACTCCCCTTTTCTTAACTTTGAAATTACCCTTTTATTAAACTGTCCGAGATTTTGTACGAAAAAAGTAACAATATCCCAATATTAACAATACTAATTAATTATACTACTAAAAAAATCATTTTTCAAGTATTAAAATTAATTAAGTTCTCATTTTTCCGCAAATTCTTAAAATATGTGCAAAGTCCTCAGCTCAAAAAAGCAAAAGCAGTATAATTGAGATGTATATTTGAAGCTTTCTGCGTTGGGACTGCCCACTAAGCGCAGACCAAAAAGCAAAACAAAAGCAGATGTGTTTC
>CAZNQI010000114.1:0-5564 GCA_964575375.1 uncultured Faecalibacterium sp. | reverse complement strand
CCTCTTGCATATGATATTTAAGACGCAATCCTACAATTGGTATTTGCGATAGCAACATTTTACCATTATCAGTCAACATAAAAATTCCTATGAGTATACATGATAATATTAATAGGTTTATATATTTCTCTGGGATTTTTAAAATTATGGGAAATAGCAATAATATCAATGCTATCACATGTATGGTACTGGCCAAGAGACAAATTATTACATACTCTTTCCATTTTTCTTTTTCTAATTTTTCCAACATAACTCCAATATATATTGCTATTACAATTCCCTGACGCACAACTGAAAAGTAATAAGTCAAATATAACGTAGGAAAAAATAAAAGAAGCGTAAACATATAATTACAACTATATTTTTTTATAAAACGATGAAACATACTCATTTCAAAAAGTGAAACTACAAAAATGAAAATTTGATAATTCCCTTTAAAAAGGTTACATAATATAACAAATCCAATTTCACTTTTACCAATAATCCTAAGGTATGATTCATAGCCTCTCAATGCCATATTGTAGTAATACTGATGGGAAAAATAATCTGTACCTTGTCCATATCTAAAACATAACACCAATGTCAATAATATGATAAAAAATTTATAAATTTTTCTACTAAGCCTAGTTTTATTTTTCACTCCAAGTGTTCCTAGTAAAATACTACAATATAAAACAATATACATTTATTCCTCCTGCTATCTATACATTAATCTATAATCTCTGATTTTAATTAATGTCCAAAACTCTCTTTCTCTAATCTTTTCTGTACATTTTTTCATTTATATACATATAGTATCCTAATGTAAACGAAAAAATCGGATTTGAAACCTGAATAGCAGAAAACATAATGATTATTAAAAATAAAGGTATTATTTTCCTCTCATCTCCTGTATATGCATTCCTTATAATGCGAAAAACCTCTATAATTATTAATAAGCCGAACCATCCCATGGTCAGCAGCATTGTGCCAAAACCACTGCTTATTTTTCCAACTGCAAACCCTTGTGGTATTCCCAAAGATGTTACAAAGCCTTTCACGCAAATAAAAATAGCATTCCATCTTTCCCAGATACTTTGGTCATTTAGTAATATATAAATAGCATCTGGAATATTTCTGCTTGTCAATAATGTTCTTATCAAAAAAACTATTCTTTGTCCCTCGAAAGCAGAACTTGTAAGCATATAATACCCCACTATTAAAATTACACTTATACAGGCTATTAATAATGATATTTTTTTTAAACTTAACTTTGATATATAACGCATAAACCAAATTCCAAATAATATTGCCAAATACAATAATGTAATCGCAGATTTGGAGATAAACAAAATTTGAAAAATTAAATTAGCTACATAAAACCATTTATTTTTTTTTAAGTTCCATGCATATATCAAAAAAAAGATACACATATATCCATAAAACGATGGTTCAGATGCCAAACTGACAACTCCTCTTGAAGATGATGTTCGTGCATTAGAAACTATTTCATATAAAAATCTGCTATTTATATATTTTTGAATAATTCCCACAATTAAATATATGTTTATAACCGCTTTTATTATTTTTTCATCAAAACCGTCTATTTTCTTACATAGTAAATAACTATACAATGATACACAAATCAAACTAATATAAGTTGCATAAAATCTTAATGTATTATCAAATTTAAAACCATCTATAAAAATCGTAAATATTGTACCTATAATCAAACCAACAATTATTAATACATAAAATCGTACTATTTTTTTATTAAGCTTGATTTTCCTTATCATTCCATAATTTAAAATAAATAGGAATGATACAATAAGGCTATACGGTTGAACATCTGTTCCCCCCCCTAATCTAAACCAGTCTACAAATGGAAAAAAACATACCAAATAGAATATTATTTTCATCCCAATCTCCATCTCTATACACAAAATCTATATTATTTTAATGTCTCTCTGCATCCTCCAGTATCATATGTAACTACATATGTGCCACAAGCTTGTGCCTCTAAATTTACTGTAGGATAATTATCTTCTCGCGATGGATTTACAAAATAATCCGCAGCTGTATAAATCTCTGCTAATTCATATGCACTATCCGTACGCTGTATACAAATCAGTCTGTATATCGTTAGCTTACCGCCCCCCTCAAAATTTTTATATACTTTATGAGTCAACTCTGTGTATAAATTCTGAATACCAGGTGGAACTACAACTCCTCTTGAATTTCTTACTATTTCTTCACAAGCCGTATTTTCATAAACAATTACGTCTGTTCCACACGCTGATGCTTCTATTGTTGTCATACCAAATGTTTCTTCCTTACTTGGATTTATAAAAACATCTGCTGCCGTATAAATAGCCGCCAATTCATTCAAACTATTTGTTCTTTTTATTCCCACTACTTTATTTGGTATTTCTCTTATTTGCCTTTCATTAAGCCCCACCAAAACTATTACATAACTATCATCCAACATTTTTGACAACTCAATAAAATCAACTAATCCTTTTCTTTCATCCCAAGTACTTGCCACACCTAAAACTATTTTCTTATTTTCCAAGCCATATCGTTCTCTAAAATTACTTGGTGTCGGTTTAAATATACTTGTATCAATTGTGTTATAATGGACTTCTACCGGATATTCTGCTAAAAAACTCTGTTTTACCAAATCCGCTAACCATCTCGACGGTGTAATTAATGTCATATTTTTTACACCACTAAATGCTTTCTTCTTTCTATCAAAGTTATTTTTTGAGTTATCCTTAATTATACTTGTAGGATATTTTCTTTTCTGTATACATTTATCACAATGTATTTTCCACTTATTACAATTTGCCATCGTAAAATATGCACAATGTCCTGTAAATGCCCAACAATCGTGTAATGTCCACTTTATTTCCATCTCTGGATATTGTTTTATCCATACAAAAAGCATCTCTATATTTATGTAATAACCATGAATATTATGAATCCACAACAAATCCGGTTTATATTCTTCTGCCCATTTTAGAAATTTTTTTGTTACTCTTTTCGAGCCAAACCCATGTTCATCTAAAATTCTTGTTCGAATACCATGAAATCTTACATCCAGACTATTTCCTATTTGAACAGCATATTTTCGAAATTGTTCAGGCACATTATTGTCCCTGCCATATGCAATTTTTACTTCATGCCCTTCACGTTCAAATTTCTGCGCTAAATCTGTACAGATTCTTCCCGTACTTCCTGTTCCACAAACACTATTTATCAATAAAATTTTCATATGTTTGTTCTTAACCCTCTTTATAATTTCTCTTCTTTCATTCGCTCAATCATCCTTATCTTAAATTCATCGCCCCAAATAGCTTTCGAATCATAA
Organism: uncultured Faecalibacterium sp.; assembly: GCA_964575375.1. Classification (GTDB taxonomy): domain Bacteria; phylum Bacillota; class Clostridia; order Oscillospirales; family Acutalibacteraceae; genus UBA6857. Next base: position 2,215 of record CAZNQI010000114.1, on the reverse strand, counting down.
GGTCTGTCTGGAAAAGCTCCATATTTCAACTTAATATCAAATTGATTTTCTAAAATAAATTTTTCTACGCGTTCTGACAACTTCTGTGGACTTCCTGAACAAATATTTATAATTCCATCAACTTCGCTTTGTTCTACAGTGTCTGCTATATATTTACAAAATTCTTCATAATCAAGAAAATCAAATTGATTGAGTCCCATTGTAAAAGGAAATTCTTTTTTACCTGCATTTGCTGCTCTGACTATTTTCGAAAAAATTGAGCTTCCATCTTCTGTATTTCCAACAATATAAAAACCTCTCAACCACTGAAAAACAATACCATTCTTTTTACACTCAAGCTCTGTAATTCTTCTTAAAGCATTCTTACTAATTCCGTATAAACTCTGTGGATTACAAGGTGTATTTTCATTAATACTTCCTTCAAAAAATCCTACTTCATGCATACTTCCCATTACAGCAATCTGCTTGACGCCGCCCTTTACCATTTTTTCTAAAAATTTCATATGACTTGAAAGATCTTTAATATGATTCTCGGAAGCATGAACAAATCCATCTCTCCATGCCATATGAAGAAGAATATCCGGCTGACCAAAATAAACATATGGTTGCTCTACTTCGAAAAGATTTTCACACATTATGTTTGCTCTTTTATCAATATAATTACTGGCAACATCTGTCGCTATAACTTCTATCCCATCATCAAGAAGTTGCTTTACAACACCTTTTCCCAAATATCCGTTTGCTCCGGTAACAAGTATCTTCATGTATCTTTCTCTCCTCTTACTGTAATATTTCTGATATCCAATTAGACAACGAATATTTTTCATAAATTTCTTCATCTAACTCTTCATATTTCTTATCAACAAATTCCTTATCAATCACAAAATTATTTCTATCAACAAATCGATTATTTGATTCATTATAAAAATCATAATTTTTTATATCAGGATTTGTGCTTATTAGTTTTTTATGTAACCCAATCATTTCTATAGTCCGCATTGTCAAACCTGTTTGTGTTATACTTTCTATATCTATAACGCACTTGGATTGACTGTATATTTTATATACTGTTTTAAAGGGAAGTTGTTCATAATGAAAATCTGATAACTTTGCTCCTTTAAATTCCGGATTTGTAAATTTATTGAAAAAATATAATAATTTATGTGGTAAATACATATAGCTATAAAATTTCATATTATTTTCTTGACATATTTTCTCTACCTGCTTTGAAATTTTATATCTGTCACCATGCCCTGTTCCAATAAATGCTATGTCATATTTAAGTTCTTCCTTACTCAATTTAGGTAAATAAGCCTCATAATAAAATAATGGTAAAAATTCTATTTTATCAGCGTTTTCCAAATAATCTTTTCTATCAAAAGTCACTACTCGGTCAAAATACTTCCATTTTTTATCAATTCCTTTATTATTCGTTGTACTATCCCACATATACAAAATTAACTTTGCTTTCGGAAATGTTGATTTTAATTCCTGTATAGTTTTAACTGGTGTATATTCTCCTCTGATAACTAATATATAATCATAATTTCTTTCTTTCTTTTTCTTTAAAATCTCTTGATAATATCTCTCTATAATCTTCTGATATAACGGTGTCTTTAGTCTTCCTAATGTTTTTGTAATTACACCATCATCAGGCTTATCATTATAATAATCTACATCTATCCCTAGCTCTTTCATTTGTGCATATATCCCATTTGCGTATCCACTTCTTACAAATAAAAGAACCCGCTTTCCCCGTAAACGTTCAAATTCCTTTTTCAATATGAGCCATTCCTTTTCACAAATCATTAACTATAATTATGTTATTCACTACATTTTTCTTCGTATGTTTCTAACTGTTCTATTCTTCTCTGCATCGCCGCGCTATTTTCTTCCGAAAACCCTTCTGTCGCCTCCGGTGTAAAAATCGTCTTAAACGTAAGCAGTAATATTTTTAAATCCAACAACAATGACTGGTTCTCTATGTACATCAAGTCCAATCTCAACTTGTCATAAGCCGATGTATTATACTTTCCATAAATCTGCGCATATCCAGTCAAACCGCCATTCACACGCATCCTGTAAGCAAACTCCGGCAGTTCTTTTGAATATTCTTCCACATGCTCCACACGTTCCGGTCTTGGACCGACAAAGCTCATGTCCCCATTTAAGACGTTCATTAATTGCGGCAACTCATCAATTCTTGTTGCACGAA
>CAZNQI010000113.1:0-5651 GCA_964575375.1 uncultured Faecalibacterium sp. | reverse complement strand
GCACTTTTTCGACGGCGTAAAGGCATCCGTTTGTAATTTCAAGAATGCTGCAAGCAAACAGTTTACTGCCTTGGGAAATTGGCAATACATCAACAATTCCTATAATACAAGAAAAGATTATGACCCAAGAGCAAACCGAAAGCATATTACTGCTGCCTTCGCTTACCGATTTCACAAGCGCTGTTGAAAAATTGACGCTTGTATATCCCGGCTCAATTGTATTCTTTTTGATGTTTTTTTCGGCAAAGAGTGAAGAAATGCACCCTATTATCAAATTTGACGTAACAACACAGCAGTAAATGATAATACCTGCACTTTTTGAATAAAGCATTGAATAACCGACTGTGCTGATAACAAAAGCCGGACCAGGGCAAAGGCAGAATAAAAGAAGTCTTTGCCCTTCGTTTTTTGAAATTTTACCGTTTTCATATAGAGCTGCAGTCATTTTACCACCCACAGGCAAACCTGCAATCATTGACAGTAAAATCACCGGAGCGCATTTTCCGCTTAAGCGAAACAAAAAATATGTAATGCGAGAAAAAACGTTTTCGCACAACTCACACAAGTTATAGTTCACGAAAAACGAACACAAAACCATAAACGGATAGAGAGTCGGTATAAGTGTTGTTAAACAAAGATTAAGTCCAGAGCTTATACTGCGGGAGGTTATGTAAGGAAAACGCAAAAGCATAAATGCAATTGTGAATACCAAAAAAACAGCCGGTATATATTGAAGCAGCAATATTTTGTACTGATTAATGTAATTACCTATTTTAATGTAATATTTCATAATTTTCACCCTTTATATTTTTATTCACTTTTCGTACAGTATATTAGTATTTTATATCAGCGAAGAACATAAAATATGACGAAAGGTGTGATAAGAATGGAAAAAAGTATTAAAGATGTGCTTTATGAATTTAAAAAGGAAGAATTTTCCGACTATGTTTTGCCGCATATAGAGTTTAATTCAAATACAGAAGCGATAGTAGATGGTAGCAAAGGAGTTTTGCAGTACAACCAAAACACCGTTAAACTGAACTGCGGAAGATTGATTTTAAAGTTTTGCGGAGACAGCCTTTCCATAAGAGCTGTGAGTATAGAACAAATCATTGTTTCGGGTCAAATTGTGTCGTTTGAGTTTTGTAGCGTTTAAGGAGATATACAGTATGAAAATAATAGATATTTATCGCTACTTTTACGGGTATGTTGTGTTTGAGGTAGAGGGTGGATTTCACGAGAGATTTATTAATCTGTGTGCAAAACAAAGCGTTCCGATATTCAATTTATCATACGAGGGCAAAAAGATTGTAGCTTCAATAAAAGGCAGAAAATTCAAGAAACTAAAAAGTATAGCCAAAGCAACGGGTGTTACAATAAGAATAAGGGAAAAAACAGGACTACCGTTTTTTATGAGAAAACATAAAGACAGGGTGGGACTTTTAATCGGTGCTGTTATATGTTTAGCGTTTATGGTCGGTATGAATCAGTTTGTTTGGACAATAGAAACAACGGGATCTCAAAAGTATAGCGATGAAGAAATAATATCAACCGTTAAGGAGTACGGTTTAGATTTCGGCACGTTCATCCCTTCTTTTGACGAAGTGATGGTCGCACGAGAAATCGTAAATGATTTTAAGGGAGAAATACTGTGGATAGCGATAAATATAAGAGGGAGCAAGGCAGTAGTTGAAGTCAGAGATTTTGTTAAGGCAAGCGAAGAAAAAGAAGATTCGCCTTGCAATATTCTTGCGGATTTTGATGGCGTTATTTTGTCTTGTGAAACAATAAAAGGTGTAGGGGTTGCAAAAACAGGCAGTGCTGTTACCAAGGGAGATTTACTCATAAGCGGTGTGGTAGAGCATACTGATTTGTCTACAACATATTGCGAAGCAAAGGGCGTTGTTACAGCGTTGCGAAGCAGAGAGTTCACCCTTCAGTATGAGAAAAATCAAAAAAGACAAAAATACAAAAAAACAAGCTCATATTATACATTGTATTTTATGTCTTTGAAAATTCCTTTAGGATTTTATAAAACGGATAATCCGCATCATACTTTTTACAAGGAAGAATATTTGAGCTATAACGGAATAAAACTGCCCTTCGGAATTATTAAGACAACCGTTGCCGAATACGAAGATGTTGAATATACCGATAAAGGTATGTATATACAAGCTGTTTCAAAATTTTCCGATGATACATATAAAGAGCACGGAAATACCAATATTCTGCACAGTAAAATAGAATTTAGCTCAGAAGAGGATATGATTATAATTGCAGGAAAATACAGTTGCATTGACTTTATTGGCAAAAAAAGTGATATACTTATTGAAAATAGTTAAAAAATATAATAAAAAATCAAAAAAACTATTCACTTTTTTGTTAAAGTGTGGTAAAATTACAGAATAAAATAGGTAATTAGCGATTTTACAAAACAAACGGGGTGTAAACTTATTGACGGAACAAACTTTTAGTATCGAAAGAATGGAGCATGCGGGAAGCTTGTTTGGCTCTTTTGATGAAAATATCAAACTGATCGAAAAAGAGTTTTCGGTTAATGTTATTTCTCGTGGCGGTGAAATAAAAATTCAAGGCGACGAGGAAATGGTGGATAAGGCGAAACGAGTAATTGCTAATTTACTCTCGCTTATAAACAAGGGTGAAACCTTAAACGAGCAAAATGTCCGTTACGTTATCAGTCTTGTAAAGGACGGCAATGAGGATAAGCTCTCGTCGATGGGTAGCGATTGTGTTTGTATCAGTGCAAAAGGAAAGCCTATAAAAGCTAAAACTCTGGGACAGAAGAGATACATTGAGGCTATCAAGAATAACACCATTGTAATCGGTGTCGGCCCTGCCGGTACAGGTAAAACGTATTTGGCGGTTGCTTTGGCTGTCAGTGCATTCAGGGCGAAGCAGGTTAACAGAATTATACTAACAAGACCGGCAGTAGAAGCAGGTGAAAAATTAGGCTTCTTGCCCGGTGATCTTCAGCAAAAGGTTGACCCTTACTTAAGACCCTTGTACGATGCTTTGTTTGATATGCTCGGTGCGGAAAGCTTTCAACGCTATCAAGAAAGAGGAAATATAGAAGTTGCCCCGTTGGCGTATATGCGAGGCAGAACCTTGGATGACAGCTTTATAATTCTCGACGAAGCTCAAAATACAACTCCCGAACAGATGAAAATGTTTTTGACACGTCTTGGCTTCAATTCAAAAATTGTTGTAACGGGTGATATAACACAAATCGACTTGCCGGATGGTAAAAAGTCAGGTCTTGTGGAGGTAGTCAAAATACTTAAGCACGTTGAAGACATTGAAACCGTTAGGTTTTCTGAAAAGGATGTTGTAAGACATAAATTAGTTCAAGATATAATCAAAGCCTACGAAAAATTTGAGGAGGGTAAGAAGAAACGATGAAAGATAGAATTAAAGTTATTATTACCGACGATCAACACTCAGTTAAACTTCCGAGAGGTACAAGAATGCTGATAAGACGCTGCTGCAATGCAGTGCTTCTCAGCGAGAAGTTCAAGGGCTCGGCAGAAATCAGCGTTACAATTGTTGACGATGAGGCAATACACGCTCTCAACCTTAAACACAGAAATATCGATAAACCAACCGATGTACTCTCATTTCCTTTGGGTATTGACGGCGAATACGATATTAACCAGGACACAGGCGCACAAATGCTTGGAGATATTGTGATTTCTATTGAACACGCTATTAAGCAAGCTGATCTTTACGGTCATTCTCTGGATAGAGAAATCGCTTATCTTACAGTTCATTCAATGCTTCATCTTTTGGGCTATGATCACGAACCCGGCGGTCTCGCTTTGGTACATATGCGCGAAAAGGAAGAGGAAGTACTTACACAGTTGGGGCTTGTAAGAAGCGGAAGTTATTATACAACGGAGGAATAAAGCAAACGGCTTTCGTAACCGTTTTATGTCGCTGGTTTTTTTTCGGCGACTTTGCTTTGTAAAAAAGATTATGCAACATTATATAAAATTATTTAAAAGCTTTCAGTATGCTTTCAGCGGACTTTTTTATACCATTAAAACCGAAAGGAATATGCGAATTCATCTTATGTTTATGACATATATGTTTTCTATACTGACATTTACTGATTGGTTTGTATTAACAAGAACAGAATTTGCCATACTGATTCTTGTATGCGCAGTGGTAATTTCTTTGGAAATTGTTAACACTGCAGTTGAAAACGCTGTAAATTTAGCAAACGAGGAAAGAACTGTCTATGGAAAAATTGCAAAGGATGCAGCGGCAGGAGCTGTTTTGGTAAGTGCCATTGCCTCTGTTGTTATCGGTTTTGTTTTGCTTTTTCAAGTGGATGCTTTCAAGGCTATGGCAGGGTATTTTAAGGAAAATATATCTATGCTAATATTGTTTATTGTAAGCCTTATACCTGCAACCCTCTTTGCTTTTCTCGGCTTCCCGTCCAAAAGGAAATGATATATGGAAGATAGATTTAAAAGAACAAAGATGCTCATAGGAGATGAAGCCTTCTCTGTGCTCAAAAATTCTCACGTTGCAGTTTTCGGCGTTGGGGGAGTTGGAGGCTATGTCGTTGAAGCTCTCGCAAGAAGCGGCGTTGGGGAAATAACTCTTATTGATAACGATACGGTTTCTGTGTCTAATATAAACCGTCAAATTATTGCCACCGACAATACGGTTGGCGAATACAAAACATCGGCGGCGAAAAACAGGATACTTTCCATCAATCCGGATGTAAGAGTGAATACTTACGATATGTTTGTTTTAAGCGATAACATTAGCGAAATTGACTTTTCAAAATTCGATTATGTCGTTGATGCCGTTGATACCGTAAGTGCTAAAATAGCAATAATAATGAAAGCCGAAGAAATGAATATAAAAGTAATTTCTTCAATGGGAACAGGCAATAAGCTTGATGCAAACGCTTTTGAAATAGCAGACATTTATAAAACAAGTGTTTGTCCTCTTGCAAGGGTAATGCGTACTGAGCTTAAAAAGCGTGGAATAAAGAAGCTAAAGGTGCTTTATTCTAAAGAAACACCGATCAAACCACAAAATGCCGAAGTGTCGCAAACGGGCAGAGCAGTACCTGCAAGTATAGCGTTTGTACCGTCGGTTGCAGGACTTTTAATCGGCGGTGAAGTGGTTAAAGATTTGATATCAAAATAAATAGTACTATGAAAAAATAACGGACAGGCTTAACACTTGTCCGTTATTTTTTTATTCTTCAATGTATTCAAATCTTTTGAAGCTTTTACCGTTTCTTTCTATTGTTTCGTTCCACATTCCTTTTGGTCTTATCCAAAGTCCGCCCTCACCGTAAAGTGCTTTATATACAACGAACTCCTCTAAAGTTTCGCTGTGCTTTGCTGTGCCGATAACCTCGTAAAGACCACCTTTGAAATGCTTGTATTTACCTTTTTTAACTTCTTGCATAATTACATTTTATCGTGATACTTAATATAGTTGATAATAAAGCCTACAAGCAGTAAAACAAGGATAACGGGTAAGAAAACAATAACACCGAGAACAAGCCCTATAATAATAGGTAAGCCTTTTTTGCTCTTTATGTAATTTGGTTTAACCATCTCTTTTGACGGAAGCTCGTCGTAAAGATTAAGTACAGCTTTTTCGTC
>CAZNQI010000112.1:0-5775 GCA_964575375.1 uncultured Faecalibacterium sp. | reverse complement strand
GCGATATAGAGGCAATTATTCTTCTTTGATTTTGCTGCTGAAGCTGTGAATTTTCCGTCGCTGAGATAAATCGGCTGTACACTCTTTCGGCATAGCCTTTGATTTTAAGAGTGCGGAACTTGCCCGTTTTGTCGTACTCCTCAATAGCTCTGTATATTGACCTGTACGGTCTTAACAAAATTCTGTATATAATTAAAATTAACACACACAAAGCCGATATACCGATGAGAAACTCCATAAAAATAAACTGAACCATCGTTCTTACATTTGAAACATAGTCTCTCAAAAGATAAATTGATGATTTTATAACAAAAGCTTCTCCACCGTATTCAAAAGGCGTTTGCACCTTAACGTCAACAGCAGACCATGTTCTTCCTATGGATTTTGTTACAACCTTATTGTTGCTGTTTTCGATAACAATAACAATATCCTCATATTGCTCAACAACCTGCGACCATGTTGATATTGAAGGCTCAGACACAAGCTTTCGTATTATTTCATTGTTATAGCTTTGCAAAATTTCCTTATCGTTATATGCCGCATCAGCCACTACCTTTGTAACTGTTGAATTATAGGAGAAAGAGAAGGCAACAACAACACTTATGAGAATCAAAATAACCAAAATATCGGTCTTTCTGCTTCGCCCCATTTCATTTCCTCCTTAAAAATCAGATTATTTATAAACCTTTACAAATTTATACCCTACACCCCAAACCGTTTTTATGTATTCGTTTTTGGAGTCTATTTTGTCTCTTATGCTTTTTATGTTAACAGCAACCGTACCGATATCGCCGAACTCTGTGTCCCACACATGGCTGAATATTTGCTCTCTTGTGAGAACCTTGCCTGCATTTTCCATAAGATACTGCAAAAGCTGAAATTCTCTTGTTGAAAAAGGAATTGCTTTTCCGCCTTTTTTCACTTCATACGAATCAATAAATATTTCAATATCACCGATTTTTATGCTGCCGGGCTGTGAAAGAACAGCACTTCTGCTTTCACGTCTTAAATGTGCCTTTATTCTTGCAACAAGTTCTTCAACTACAAACGGCTTTGATATATAGTCATCTGCCCCAACCTCAAGACCCAAAACAGTGTCTACAGGCTTACCCTTTGCAGATATAAAAATTATGGGACAAGCAACCTTACTTCTTATATACTTGCAAATATCCAAGCCTGAAATATCGGGCATCATAATATCAAGGGTTATAAGACTTAACTCTTCTGCTTTTTCGGTTATGTAATCATAGGCCCTTTTCCCGTCCGTTTCAATATGAGTTTCAAAGCCTTCATCCTCAAGAGCGTCCGAAATAAGCTGAGCTATGGAAATATCATCGTCTACAATTAAAATTTTTGCCATATTTTCACCTTCTAAATAATACAATAATTCAATTTATATAATAATACAAAACCGTAAAAAAATAAAGTATCTGACGCACTTTTTTAATATATTTAATAGTTACTTTTATCCTGTATTTTCAAAATATGAACAAAATTTAAGATAATCTTAAGAAATGATTTTATACAAAATTCTTTATAATATGATATAATGTCTGTACGAACAAAAAAAGAGGTGGACATTTTGAAAATACTCATTGTAGATGATGAAAAAGAGATCGCCGATTTAATCGAAGTATATTTAGAAAACGAAGGCTTTGAGGTTATAAAATGCTACGACGGACAAACGGCTCTAAATAAAATTAAAACCGAAGCGATTGACCTTGCAATTTTAGATGTTATGCTCCCGTTTGTGGACGGCTTTTCACTTGGGTGTGAAATCAGAAAAAACCACAAATTCCCCGTTATTATGTTAACTGCAAAAACAAGCGATATTGATAAAATTTCAGGTCTTACTCTCGGTGCTGACGATTATGTAACAAAACCGTTCAATCCGTTAGAGCTTGTGGCAAGAGTAAAGGCTCAAATCAGAAGATTTTATCAATATAACGACAACACGGGTGAAAATATCATAGAAATACGCGGTCTTGTTGTAAACAGCGACAACCACACCTGTACTTTATACGGTGAAGAAATCACTTTCACCCCGCTTGAATTCGGTATAGTTTCTCTTCTTTGTAAAAATGCGGGCAAGGTTGTTACCACAGAAGAGCTGTTTGAAACGGTTTGGGGAGAAAAATATCTTGACAGCAACAACACAGTTATGGTACATATAAGAAGGATAAGAGAAAAAATGCACGAAAAGGCAAAAGATCCTAAGTTTATAAAAACTATCTGGGGAGTTGGATATAAAATTGAAAAGTAAAACCAACAACAAAACTAAAAGCTATAATAAAAATAAAAAAGAGCCGAGAAATATTGCAAGCAGCGTTATTTTAAACTATCTTAAATGGAACTCGCTTTGCCTTATTGTAATTTGCGTTTGCTACATAATAATTTATCTGTTTATTTTGCAAACCCCCGACATCTACCATGACTTTCTGCAAAATATTCTTATTAAGCTTTTCTCCGAAGACGGTGAAAAGTTTCTGTTCAGCCACAGCTATGTGCTGATTCTGCCGATATTTTTTATCGTTTCTCTAATCAACGCATTATATTTTTCAGCCAACACTTTAGTGCTGCTCAACAAAACATACAAAAGCCTCGACAGCTTTCTTGATGACACAAAGGAAATCTCCTCTTTTTCAAACACATATTCCGATGTGGAAATCAAGCTCAAGGATATAAAGCTTCAGGTGCTTCAAACAAGACAAGAGGCAATTCAAAGCGAAAACAAAAAGAACGACCTTGTTATGTACCTCGCCCACGACCTGAAAACACCTCTTACATCCGTTATCGGCTATCTTACTCTTTTGCAGGAATGTCCGGAGCTTCCCGTACACCAAAAAGCAAAGTTTACCGATATCGCAATCAACAAGGCGTACAGACTCGAACAGCTGATAAACGAATTTTTTGAAATCACAAGGTTCAATATTCACTCGATAACATTGCAGAAAAACCGTGTAGATCTTAAAATGATGCTCGAGCAAATTGCAGATGAATTCTACCCTATGCTTTGCGAAAAAAACCTGAATGTTGCAATTGATATTCCCGAACCGATTATTATGCTATCCGACTCCGATAAAATCGCAAGAGTTTTCGACAATCTTCTTAAAAACGCTGTCAACTACTCCTACGAAGGCACTATAATTCGTGTTGGTGCAAGAATCAGAAACGGAAAGGTTATAATCAAGTTCCGTAACAAATGCGACGAGATTCCCGAAGAAAAGCTCCAAAGGCTTTTCGATAAATTCTACAGAATCGACTCATCAAGAGCAACTGCAACAGGCGGTTCCGGATTGGGCCTTGCAATTGCCAAACAAATCGCTGAGCTTCACGGCGGCACTATAAGAGCTAAAAGCACTGTTGAGCATACTGATTTTACGGTAATATTACCGTTTGTAAATGCAGACTTTTCGGACAGCGATGAGCCGTTGGATTTTTAATGATTTAATATTAGGGACTGCCCACTAAGCGCAGTCCCTTTTCGTAAATAACAGAAGGTTACAGCCCGAGCTAAAGCGCGAGCGCGCAGCCGTTTCCCGAAAGGAAACGGTTGGGCGAAGCCCCACACGCTGCTCGCGCGAAGCGGCGCCGAACCGTTCAGGCGATGACCATCGCCTGCTTTTTGCTTTCACGCGAAAGCAAAAAGGCTCGTGCGACAAGTCGCACGAGCACGGTTCGGCGCCCCCCTGCGCAACGTGTGGCTGACGCCACACGTTGCGCCTTACCCTATGCCGGCACTATACAACCAAAAACAAACACAAAGCAGGTGCATTCTGTGAAAGCCTCACTCAAAGCACCTGCTTTTAATTCTATTATTGCTTTGCTGTTAACAGACAATATCCATTAATAATACTGCTTACCTGTAAGATATCTCCAGGCAGCAATATATTTTGTTGATGAACGAGGTATAACAGTTCCAATGTCAAGGAAATGGTTTTCGTCAACAAGAAGTATTGTATCCTTTCCTGCAAGAGACACTTGTTTTATCTTGTCCATTGCCATTACAATGGGTTCTTGAGTCTCGCCGAGTGTTATCTCGATTTTCTCGGGATAAAGGCTTATAACCGCGTTTTCGCTGAGAATTTGCTCTTCTTCGCCGTTTACACTCTTAACAATCTGTCCGCCTTCTGAAAAAATCAATTCTCCGTTTGCTTTTGAAAAAATTCTTTCTTTCCATTTATCTCTTTGCCACATATCCCAAGAAAGAACATTGTCATACAAATTGCCCTCTCCCATATCGTGGAAAAATCCGTCAGACTTCATTTCAACCTTGTAACCGCAATCACATTCTAAAATATTGCCCTTACTGTGAAGTGTACCTACCTCACCACATTTCGGGCACACATAAAGTACTCTTTCAACACATTCTGCCAAATTTTCTCCGTCATAGCTTTCGGGAGCTTTTTTTTGCTCCTCGTATGCATTAACATAAATATCTCTGCGAATAATTTCAGTTATTTCTTCAGCAGACAGCTTTGAGAGTTCTTCAGGGGAATATTCAGCAACAAACTGACCTTTGATAGGGCCTTTTCGTGCTGTGTTAGCCCAACGAGGCTTTCTTAAATATCCACCGACAAAACGATAAGTTACCAACGCTACACCCGAATCTTTTACAAGCTTACCGGTGTTAGCAGAAACAAAACCTGTTTGACCGTTCGTTGTCATAGCACCCTCTGCGTGCAAGCCGACGGGTATTCCTGCCTGAACATTTTTGATGATATCGGCAGTGAGATATGACGACGGCTTTTCTCTGTGCTTTATAATAACGCCTCCGACATATTTAAACACCCAACCAAGCTTCATTCTTGCTGTATGGTCGCTTGCAACATATCTTATATATCTGCCCAATGCTTCCATTTCATAGCCCGGGTCCGCGGCATCGGTATGGTTTGAAATCAAAATAAATGTTTTGTGCTTTGGCTTGTAATACTCCAACTGCACATTATTATCGGTCATAACCTTTTTCTTCAAAATTGCAAATATAGTACGAACAGTTACACGATTGAAGTTGTAACCTCTTCTGACCTTTGCTCTTTCAATAAAATCCACGGCTTAACCCTCCTGCTCTGCCTCTTCTTCAAGAACATGATATGCAACCTTGCCAACCAGTGTCTTAGGAAGCTCATCCTTGAAAATAATCTCTTTCGGTCTTTCAAACACATCGAGATATTCCTTGCAATACTCAAGAATCTTTTTCTTTTCTTCCTCGCTTTGCTCAACACCCTCATTAAGAACGATATATGCTCTTACTCTTTGCATCTTATAAGGATCCTTAACACCGATTACGCAGCAATAGTCAACATCCTCGTGCTTGTCGATTATCTTTTCAACCTGTGAGGGATATACATTGTAACCACTTGTAACGATAAGACGTTTCATTCTTTGCTTAAAGTATACAAAGCCCTCGTCGTCCATAGTTCCCACGTCGCCTGTGAAAAGCCATCTTGTTCCGTTTTCGTCGAAACGCATTGTGTTTGCATTTTCTTCCTCGGCATCCTTATAACCAATCATAAGTGTCGGACCTGAAATAATGATTTCACCGGTTTCACCGTTTGGTAATTCATTAAAAGTACCCGGCTGCACAATTTTATATGTCATATCACGAAGAGGCACACCGATACTGCCCTCTTTTGCTCTGTCAACCGGTGTAACACACGATGCCGTTACGCACTCTGTAAGTCCGTAACCCTCACGAAATTTCAGGTTAGCATTATGCTCATTAAATAAAATTTATTCTATCTTTTTTAGTTAGGGACTAACTGCATCACCCCC
>CAZNQI010000111.1:0-5779 GCA_964575375.1 uncultured Faecalibacterium sp. | reverse complement strand
CGTCGATGCAAGCTTTACATGTTTCAAAATCGGGGCCGTGGTCAAGGTGAAGAGCGATAGGAAGACCTGTTTCTTCTGCTGCAGCCTTTACCATAGCTACAAGGTAGCCGTGAGAAGCGTATTTTCTTGCGCCTGCAGAAACTTGAAGGATAACAGGAGAATTGTGCTTTTTAGCGGCTCTTGTAATACCTTGGATAATTTCCATATTGTTTACATTAAATGCACCGATAGCGTATCCGCCCTTGTATGCATCCTCAAACATTTTCTTTGTGGTTACTAATGGCATAGTTAACTACTCCTTTTTATTTAAATTTTTATATTTCTTTGCAATACCGTTGTACTGCTTTAATTACATTTTAAAAGTATACTCCATTAAAATAATAATGTCAAGTAAAATCAATCGGGTGTATATGTGAGTGCGAAGCAATGCGAACGAATCTTACCCTGCATAACACTGATTCTGAAATCATAGCCCGTAATAATCTTACCGCCAACATTTATTGTTGAAACATAACCGATATCTTCTCTTACAGCCTGGTCGTGTGTAACAATGCTAAGCCACGTTGCAGGGTCGCCCGTTAATGTAACACCAAGATCTGACGATTCGATAAGCTTTTTAAGATCTGCGCTGGAAATTGTGAAAACGCTCTTAAAATCGCTGCTTTCATAATCTCCGTAGCTCAATCTGCCGCCATTCAAATACGAAACCGATGTGCTTGTACTCTTACCCCATACATTATAATACGAGGTTGTCTTACCTGCACTCATTGAATGGAAAGGCGTTAATGCAACATCACCTGCATAGGAAATGTAAAAGCCGTTTTTCATAACCTCATCAACAACTGCGTAAACGGTACTGCTCGGAGTACCTGCAGTAAATGCGTGTGCATCCTGCGAAAGATTATAATTGTAATGCTTTGCAAAGGTATAAATAGCAATTGCCTGTGCCTTAAGAGCTTCGTAATGGAACGATGAACCCATTTCAGCCTCAAGTGCCTTTGCAAGATATTCTCTTGTTTCGTAGGAAGAGCCTGCGTATGTTATCTTTTCGGGATATGTGTCGTTTACTACAAGTGAAGCGTTAGCATCGTAATAGTAATGAGCAAGAATTTCAGCGAAGTTCCAGCCCTGCTTTGCGTAGTAGTTAGCACCTGTCTGGCTCATACCTACACCGTGTCCGTAGCCGAAAACGTAGAATGTGAACACACCGCTTGTAGATACCTCGGATGTTGTGGTTGAGGTTGCAGAAATATCTGCAGCAGACGGCTCTGTTACCGAATTTAATATCGAGCCTGTAGTTGTTTGTGTATCAAACGGGTTGTACTTCGTTGTAGCTTGTGTAGTCGAAGTGGACATATACGTGTTGGGATTATACACCTGTGTCGTCGGCTCGTCCTTATCGAAAACGGTAAACACCAAGATAATCGGAACAACTATAGCAACAACAGCGCACAACAAAAACAGTACAAGTCTGCTCGAAAGTACAATTTGCTGTGGATTTTGAGCTGTAGGAGCTGCTTTTTCTGTTTCGGCATTATCGTTAGTAACTGTCAAAGCTCTTGAATTTGCATCAATTTTCTTGCACAGCATATCGGAAAGAAGCGTTACTGCATGAGGAAGAACTATAGAAAGATTATTAGGGTCGCTGATATTTATTTTCTTAGCCTTCGCAGTGCCCTTATCAACTAAAGCCGCATAAGCAAAGTAAACTGTCTTTCCGTCTGCATTTTCACTCGAATATATATCGGATATTGCGGCGCCGAAATCAGCCGAAAGATTTATCATAGCCTCTCTTGCGTGGCGAATAATCATTGCCGATTCGGTTTCCGAAGAGTAGTCTGCACTTTCATCGTCTATTATCTCAACAAACTTGATTGTTTCAGTAAGATTTTCTACCTTATCAAAAAGGTTGTATATCCACATTGTAGCCTCGCCCGTTGCAAGAGCAACTGTTTGCTCAGATGAATGAAGAGCGTTTACCATATCCGTAACACAAGGCACCAAGTCGAAATCAGGCATTTCAATTTCTCGGTCGAGACCTAATTCTTCAAGTCTTTCTTCTCTTTCAATCACCTTTTCCTTAAGCTGCTGAAGTATAAGGTCAACACGCATAAAGTCAAGCGGTATGTATGTTAATCTACCGTTTAAAAGAGTTGTTGTAAAGCCACAGTAAAGCCCGTCCGTTGTAATAAGACAATTGCTGTTTGCAGGCACAAGAGAGTGTCCCGAAATATCAATTTCCGATAAATCTTCGCCCGCATTGGTTGCAATAGCCTCTGCAATAACAGGGGATGACTGCTCCTCTAAAATAAGTTTTGTAATGATGTCTCTTTTTATAGCATTGTAGTCGCTGTTTTCGGGAGCTACAATGATATGATCTCCTTGCTCCAAAGCAGGAACGATAGCATCAAGAAGCTCATCATAAGATGAAAATCTTTCAATATCATCTTGCGTAAGACCCTTTTCTTCAAGAGCCAAACAGATTTTAAACACTGCATCGGAAGAAAAAGCTGAAACATCATCTAAAATAAATAACTTTATCATTCTTTCTATATACCTCCTAAATCAAGAGACTTGGACTTAGCCCACTTCCCATTGACTTGCATTTTTATATGGATTACTTATTCCTTTTTTATCGTAATATGCCTGCGGATATCTTACATTTGAATTAACGGTTGCTCTTGAAACATCTACCTCTGTACTCTCGCCGTCTCTTACAAGTCTTGCAACAACTACAAAACGAGCGTCGGTAAACTCGTGTGAGCAGGTAGAAAGAGTGAGAATTTTATCTGTAGGAAGAACATCAACGCCTGTATCGTAAAGTGAGCGTTGCGCCAATTCATTGAGATACGCGCTGTATCTTTCCTCGGTTGAAAGAGATGTGAAGTAATATCTGAATATATAACCGTTATCGTCCTTTTCGTAAGCGTTGGTTACAAAAGCAGCGATAACCTTCCAGCTGTAATCTTTGTAAAGAGTGTTAAATTCAATAACAGGAGCCGCCTTAAAGCCCTCTATTGTTTTATACTTATCAAGCGCGCCGAAGACAGTACCGTTATTCATATGATGACCGAAAATAACCGTATTGAGATCAAGCGGCTCTATATTGTTAAGATGCGTAACAAACGGACAGCCGTATTTTGTTGTTTTACCGTAAAAGTTTTTATCAAGATAATACGAGTCGTCTGTTGTTTGCACTATCGGCAAATTAATATTTGCACCATCCGCACTGAGGTAGCCTACGAAATCGCTGTTTTCTGCATAGAGCTTTGCGTATTTAAGCTGAAGTCCTGCAGGGAAAATAACATTCGGATAGTCAGCCTTAATTTGCTCCCATTGTTGCTGTGGTGTGAGGACAGTTGTCTGTTCTTCGGTAGTTGTTGTATCGTCTTCGTTGTCTTTTTCGTCGTCCTTTTCGTTGTTCGTTTGAGTTGTTGTTTCTGTGTCAATAATAAGATCGGAAATATCCTGTTCAAGCTCATCGTTTTCCTTTGAAAGCCTGTATTCATTGATAAGAACTGCGCTTGCAATTACAATAGCTATCACGGAAACGCCTAAAACTATTCTTCTTATTATCTCCCCTGTTGAAATCTTCTTGTTTTTATTTTCCGCTCCTTCTTCACCGATATCCGTCTCGACAAGCTCGTCCATCTCTTCGATTTCGATTTGAGTCTCATTAGGCAAGGTTTCGCTTATATCCCTTGCTTTTCCCGGTTGCTTAACAGCCTTAGCTGTGGAGCGTCTGCGCTGTGCCATAGCGTTAAATTCAAATGTGCTCATTTCCATATCGTCAACGCTGACACCTAAGGATGCTTGATGTACCTTTGGTGGCGTTTTCTTTACATCAAATGTAACACCGTCAAGAGATACATCTTCCTCTTCACTAACGATTTCGGTCAATATACCGTGCTCAAAGTCCTCTTGCGCATAAACAGAGGAGCGTTCCTTTACGGGAGAGTCGAAATCCTCGCTTTGATACAAAACTCTCGTTCCGGGGTTTGGCACAGAAGGGTCAGAAGGCTGACTCGGCGTGCTTTGCACTGCAGTCGGAGCTGCAGCAGGATAAGCAGGTGGTACCGGATAATAAAACTGAGAGTAAGGATAAGGCGTATAGCCTTGAGGTATGTTTTGCGACGCATCACCTTGAGTAGGTGGAGTCTGTGGCATAACCGGAATGTAACCGTAGGGAGTGTAATACATAGGTATACCCTGTGGCGGTACAGCTTGCTGCTGTGCCTGCTCGGCAAGCGGAGGCTTTGTTGCGTGCTTTTTCGGTCTTGTTACCGAAGGTGGTTGAACTGCACTGCCGGCAGATGCTTGACCTGCACTTTCATTTGCAGTATTTCCTTTCTGCACACTGTCTGTTGGCATTGTGCCGTCTTCGTAAATGTTTTTCATAGTCATCTTTTTCCTTAAATAAAATTTATTTCATCGGAGCTCTTTTTTTGTTATTACGAGTCCTCTAATATACTGTATCTTAATAAATCAAATGCATTTGAGGCAGCAACATGACGATTGTAGTCTCTGCAGTTGTTACCTTTGTGTGCTGTTACCAATTTTTTCACTCGTGTTTTCTTGTCGCTGTGAACACAAATATAAATCGTGCCTACTAAAGGATCATCACCCGGTCCGGCATATCCCGTTACAGAAACGCCGTAATCTGCGCCTGCAAGCTTCTTTACGCCCTCAGCCATTTGCATAGCAACTTCTTCACTAACAGCGGTATATTTTTCCAAAAGGTATTCGCTGACACCTAAAACGCTGTGCTTTATATCGTTGCTGTATGACACCACACTACAGTGAAAAACATCACTTGCACCCGAAATGTCGGTTATTCTTTTACTGCAAAGACCGCCTGTGCAAGACTCCGCAAACGCTACCGTTTGATGTCTTTCCTTGAGCATTGAAACCACAACCTGCTCAATACTGTCGCAATCTATGCCATATATATAATCGCCCAAGCGAGCTTTTATAATTTCTATTGTTTCCGAAAGCAGCTTTTCTGCTTTTTCTTCGTTTTCTGCCTTAGCAGTAACTCTCAAAAGAGATTCTCCGCTTTTAGCATACGGTGCAACGGTAGGATTAGAGCTTTCTAATAGGTCTGCCACCTTTTCTGCCATTACACTTTCGCCTATACCGAATGTACGGATATTATGTGAAAGTATTACTTCGTGTGTTTTACTTTTAAAATAAGGCTTAACATATTCCTCAAACATCGGCTGCATCTCTTTCGGAGGACCCGGTAAAATTATTAAAGCTTTGCCGTTTTCTTCGAGTATGAAACCCGGAGCCGTGCCGTTTTTATTTCTTAAAACAATGCTGTCTTCAATAACAAGTGCTTGCTTTTTGTTGCTTTCGGGCATAACAATGTTTTTATTCAAGAAATACTTTTCAATATCCGAAAGTATACCCTTGTCTAACAGCAATGCTTTAGAAAAGAATTCTGCACAGACCTCCTTTGTTAAATCGTCCGGTGTCGGACCGAGACCTCCTGTAAGTATTACAGCATCGTTTCTTTTAAATGCACTGTCTAAAGAACTCAAAAGTCTTTCTTTATTATCCCCGACTGTGCATTGGTGCATAACGCTAACACCTAAAAGGGCAAGCTGTTTTGAAAGATACTGCGCATTGGTATTTAAAATATCGCCTAAAAGTATTTCTGTTCCAACGCTTATAAGCTCACAGTTCATTTTATCAAACCTCATTAAAAAAGACTTAAGTAAATTTTCTTTTAATCTATATATTCATATCTTGCGCTCTGAACGGCTCTTTCAATCAT
>CAZNQI010000110.1:0-5780 GCA_964575375.1 uncultured Faecalibacterium sp. | reverse complement strand
TTCGGTTTCAACATTAACGGTTTCGCCGTCATTACGGATTTCAAAATAATAGTAACCGTCATCCTTTATAAAACCTTCGGGAGCAGATTTTTCATATAAGAAATACCCGTTATATCTTAAGTTTTCTAAACGGTATATTCCCTTTTCGGTTTCAGTCAGTTCGTCTACAAGCAGATCAATTTCGGGATCATATTCTTTATTACGGTCTACATCCACATAAACCTCAAACTCTGCGCCTGTAAGTTTATTTTCAGGATAATCGGCATCGGTCTTTGTCACCTTAACAGAACCTACAATAAAACGGTTTTCAATAATAATCTCTATTACCTGTTCGTGCTCTGTGATATTAATAGCATAACTTTCCGTATTAAGAACAAATACAGGTGTAGCTTTGATTTCTCTTAAAATCCAATTGCCGTAAGGAACATTTTCGAAGCCGAATACACCTATTTCATTAGAGGTTGCTGTCATAATTGCGGTATCCTCTGAAAACTCTGTTTCAGAGGGTTTAAATATACCGAATACAGCGCCCTCTATAGCAAAGCCGTCCTCATCAACTTTGTATCCTATAACCGTACCTCTTTTAAGGGCATTCTCGATTTTTTGGCCGCCCAGAACGGAAAGAGAGACAGTAGTTACATCTTCTCCCTGGTATCCGAATTCCACGAAGTATTTTTCTTCCGAAATAATATATCTGTCATCGGTTGCAATTTCTTTAATATACAACTTTGCGCCTACAGGAATATCTGTTTTAAAGGTTATATTACCTTCTTCATTACAGTAAGCAGTTTCAATAAGACCGTCCGTAGGAATAATACTGCCATCTGTTGCTGTAAGGTTCTCAGCTGCAAATATTCCGAACTGAACTTTAAGGATTTCTCCTTTATCACCTATACCGAAGTTCTCATCCTTTTCAAGAACCTTTCCGAGAGAAATTTCTGCCTTTTGTCTTTTATTTATAACAGAAACTGATGCCGAGGTAACACTTATCTCCTGACCTGCATATACAAGCTCGGCGGTATATACCTCGTCATTTTTAATCATACCGTAAGGAGCTTTTATTTCTCTTATTTCATATTTTCCAAGATACAAAAGTTTAGTTATTGCAATACCTTCTGCATCGGTAGTGATTGTATCTACTATCTCACCCTTGCTGTAACGGACAGTACCGTCAGAAGTGGTTATTTCTTCGGCTGCTATTACACTGAATACCGCGCCTTCAAGACCGGATTCTTTATACACGGGCTGATACATACCGTCTTCTTCTGTAACAGACCAGAAAACCTCACCTTTTTTATTTACTGTAATAGTTCCCTTTTGAGCCATATTATGTTTTTCAACAGTTACTACGGTTTTACTGCCGTCAACCTTAAAGGCTACAGGTGTTGTATCGAGAACATATCCGTAGGCTGTGCATTCCTCAATTATTTCATAATTACCGTATGGCAGTTTTTCGGGAAGCATAAGCTTACCTGAGTTATCTGTGTAATATACCTCGATATCTGTAGGTGTCGGGTAATTTACACGTTGTACGACATATTCACCTGTATCTGTGTTTTTCACCCTGAATCCTACACCCGAAACAGGTATAAGCTTACCCGATTCGGCATCTCTTTTCTCTATTTCTATAAGGGCTTCATATGTAGCATTATTTATGATAAAGTTATACAGCTCGCCGTTATCCCTTACAAAAACATCGAAATCGGGAATAAACTCTTTACCTTCCCATCCCTTAATCTGTTTTACGGTATATACACCGTAAGGCAGTTCCTTTGTAACTGCAAAGCCGTGCTTATTTATTACAAGTAAATCCCTTTCGGTTTCTTTGGCTTTATCGTATGAGCCTGCGCTCTTTAGGAATATTTCAAACTCTGCTCCGACTTCAGGTGTTTCAATCTTTGTCGAGCCGTCATCGGTATGCTTTACAATAGAAATAATGCCCTTTTTTATCTGCTCAAAAACATCGGCATTAATGGTGTTATATTCTACTCTGTACCACTCGGGAAATGTTCCTAAATCATACTTGGTTTCATCGAGCAGATAACCTTCACTCGGTGTTATCTCCTGCAAATAATAGTCGTATCCGCAAGAATAATAATCGGTTATAAAATAACCGTTTTTGTCTGTTATATAGGTATCTATTAATTTATTACCTTTGTACAGTCCGTACACAGCACCTTCAAGTGTAGCATCGCCTTGGGATAGTCCGTAATAATCATTTGTGTTATTTAACGACATTGGAACTATAGTCGGCACTAACTCACGGTCTGATTTATAAACCTCAACACGCCACTTTTTAAGAGCATTATGTATATTTTCCTCGGCGGTTTTATTCCACTCAATAGTTACATCCAATTCATCGGGTTCTACATATCTATCTGGTGTCTGATACTCAAATACTTTATATTTTCCAATAGGTATATCTTTAAAATACACTTTACCGTTATTATCTGAAACAGCATACATATCTACCTTTTCACCTGAAAGAGATGTACCTGTAAGACCAAACTGCAAACCCTCAACAAGACCGTCCTCTGCAGTTTTTGTTACTGTAAGGTTTCCTCTGCGAAGCTCGTTATTAAAATACACGGTGGCGGTCTGGCCTGACACTACTGTTACAGTTTGTGAAGACTGCGGAACATAAGCATCGTACACCTTTTCGCTTACTGTATATGTTCCTGGTTTTAAATTACTAACGGCAATTTCTCCACTGCTGTTTGTAGTTACATTTTTATTAACACCGTTACCGCTTATATTAAATTCAAATCCGCTTATTTTATTATTCTCGGATGATTTAACGATTTTAATATTACCGGGTATAATTTCATTTACAGCATTAAAAGTCACCTTACCGTTATTAGCAGAGCTTACTGTTACTTTCCATTCGGTCTGTCCGTATGAACGGTAATTTGTCGGGAATACGGTTTCTTTTATAGTATAACTGCCGTATGGAACAGCATCATCGCTTATAGCGTATCCGTTAGCATTAGTGGGGCCGATTTTATACTGTGTACCTGTAGTATCGTTGGTAGCAACAAACACAGCCCCCGACAGGTTATTACCGTCAGTATCCTTTTTATATACCTCAATAGCGCCATTTGATTCTACAAACTCAGGTGCAGAAATTAACGCTACAACCTGAGGACTGCCTCCCTTTGACATACCTGAAATAGTACAGAATTCAGGACCGTTATCGTTACCAACATGGGTTATAAAATGGTTTCCGTTATAATAACCCGCGTAAATAGCAACATGGGCAATAGTTCCCGATGAAATACTCTTAAATGCAATAAGTGAGCCAATGGGAATTGTTTCTGTAGAACTGAATCCCGAACCGTCTGAATTCTGTGTAAAAGGAATACTGCGGGCTATACCAGATGCTATCCATGAGTCAGCCGCATTTTTATATGCAACTGCGGCTCTGGGATTTGCAGGCGCTGGTGTACCCGATGTGTCTATTCCTGCAATATTGGGAAGATAGTTATAATACACATAACTTACATAACTCGCACAGCATAGACCACTTTGTTCAAACTTTGCAATATTCGGAGCCAAGCCTGTAGCAGTTCCTGAATTGGATACGGTCTCAAGACCGGAAGGACCTGTACCGTATGAAATATTGGAACGAACAGAAGCAGGCGCGGAATTACTGTACTGCTTAAAAATAGTACCGTTATCTTTCTGTGTCTGTACCTTATACCCTGTATATTCAAGGGCATCAAGATAAACATTGTCCAACATATCCGCAGGAATATCTGAGGCGGGAGCTGCAAAAATGGTCAGCGGTGTCATACAAATAAGCATTACAAATGCTAAAATCAAGGATACTAATCTTTTAAAATTTTTCATAAAAACTTTTCCTTTCTGAAATAAAATAACTCTGCAACATTAAGTCACAGAGTTGTGTTAAAAATTATTGTTTACTTGTTGTCGGTATTTTCACTTGCTACTGCTACATCGCAGTACCACATACCGCTTTCGTAGGTTACTCCTACTGCTATGTAAGAGTATTCATCTGCTCCGACATAAGCCCAGTGCTTTGCACTGTTTTTTATAAGGTCTGCAATTCTTTTGGCTATTTCATCGACAGTTCCTACATATCCCGCTTTGGCTATAGCTTCTCTGGAGCAGGATGTGTAATATGGTTCACCGTTCATACCGTAGAGTGAAGGGTCCACATATTCGCCGTACTCTAAGGCAGTGGCGGCAGCTCTTTCGTCCTCGGTATTATGAGCGAATCTCTTTATTAACTGTCGGCTTCGATACTCGGCATATCGTGTCAGACCTTCGAGCCTTGTTGCAGGTACTGCTCTGTAAGAATTTATATATCCGAGGATTTTTTCTGCTATTTCCTTACTATCGGCAGAAGTTGCATTCACCTTTTGGGGAGTGACAGGCACTATTTCCAGGTCAATGGTTTCGGCAGTTTCCTTTGATTCACTCTTAGCAGGCTTTTCTTCGGTTTCTTTCTCTTTCGGTATTTCAGGTTCTTTTATTTGTTTTTCTTCAGTTCTTACAACCGATTCAGTATTTTGAGAAGGATTTGAAACTATAGTTTCCTCGGTTTCCTGTACCTTTATTTTTTCCTCGGGTAAGATTTCATTTTCTGTTACCGTTTCATCAGACGAAACCGTTTTCTCTATTACCATTTGCGGTCTTATAATCGGTTTTACATCTACAACTGCTTTTTCTTTTTCGCAGCCAGATGCCGATAATATTAATCCCACAAGAATACAAATTGCAGTTATCTTTTTTATCATAAAATATCACCTCTACCCACACAATATACCGACAACTTTTCAAAAGTCCAGAAGAATAATTCATAAACCTTAAAAATCACTTAATATACATCCTTTTAGGGAATATTATAAAAAAAGTACCGCATTTCTGCGATACCAAATTTATTTAATATTTCCCCATAAAAATTTTTGTCTTAGATAATCAGCATGGTCAGGAGTTATTAAACCATCACTTATTTCTGCCATATTAATGCTTCCGTAAAGCTCGCCCCATAAGCAATCAAGCAAGGTTGAACCGTTTTTTAGCCCTTCTTTATATGCGTCAAGGTCTTTCTGTAAATAATCTGGCAATCCATATTCATAAGCTCTTTTTATGCTTTCTTCTACCGATGTATTTTCGTCCCTTAGTTTCTTTGACTGTTCCATACTTATCACCAGCGATTATTATATCTACACACTTTGGCAAAGTCAATATTAAATATAAAGATTAACATCAAAAGCTACATATTTGGTGACATACACTGTTCAGTCTCACTGTTTTGCTCACCCTGCTCATTGCTTTCATTCTGCGCCAACTTTTCTTCATACGCTTTAATTACAGCATTTTGTATTAAAGCACGGTCTTTCTTATTAAGAGCAAAGAAGGTATCCTGATAATTATCGCCAACTTTTCTTGACGGGCACATTACAAAGAGACCTTTTTCATCTTCATAGACGCGGAAACCTGTGGCACAAAATCTCTCATATATCCTGATACTCGCATAGGCTTTGAGCTTACTGTCAGGGTAATCAACAAGACTGTCTATCTGAGCCTTAATAGGTGTGCGTTTTTGATACTGTTGTTTATTATTAGTTTTATTATTTTGATTTGACATTATATTTTCCTCCATTTATGGTATTAAATTTGGTTCATCGGCAATCTCTGACTGCACGTCTTCTTGTGGCTGATACTTTTTGGCATTTTCCGCCGCCCACTCAGGAATAAACTCTTCCTTGAGTATACCTATAAAATCCTGTCTTCTGAAATGGGTAAACTCACCG
>CAZNQI010000109.1:0-5874 GCA_964575375.1 uncultured Faecalibacterium sp. | reverse complement strand
TCTGAAGCCAAGCTTAACTTCACCGTAGTCAACAACGTCGGCAAGGAAAATTGTTTGTGCGATAAACATTGAGGATACGCCGATTGCAGAAATCAAATAGCATACGTTCATAAGCATATATGCCCCTGTAAATGCACCAACTGCCATACCTGCAAAGCCTAACGCAGCAAAAATGAGCGAAATCTGATAAGTTTTTCTCTTTGAAGTATATTTTGTAAGAACGGGAAGCGCAAGCAAACCGATAACAGAACCGACGGCCTGGAATGTTGAAAAGAGAGACTGCTTTTTCGGGTCGCCGACAACTACATCAAAGTAATACGGTGCTACACCCGAAACAAGATACCAGCCCGCATTTGAAATCATTGCAAAGAGCATAAAAACGAGAAGCTGATCGTTTGACTTGATAATTTCAAGGGCTCTTTTAAACGAGAACTTTTCGGGATTAGAAACAACATATTTTTCCTTTGTAGATGCAACCGAAGCGCTCGAAAAGAACACAAGACAAACAGCACATACTATAGCACAAACCATAAAGCTTCTTGCATCATACTCTTTAACAAGCTCGCCCGTTGTTTCATCAACTCTTGTTGTAGCACTGGCAGCTGACATAATAATCGGGGCACCGATTGATACTAAGCCTTGACCGAGACCGGAAAAAGTTCTTGCAATTGTTGAAACAAGATTTCTTTCTTTCGGATCACTTGTGAATGACGGAACCATCGACCAATACGGAATGTCAGCCAATGTGTTAGACATACCCCAAGCAACATAAACCACAGCAACATAAGCGCAAAGACCTATACCTGTAAGCTTAAACGGGTTAGTGAAAAGAAACACAAGAACAATAGCGTTAAGTATCGAGCCTGTAAGAATCCAAGGTCTGTATTTACCCATCTTTGTTTTTGTATTGTCAACAATCGTTCCCATCATAGGGTCGTTAATACCGTCCCAAATACGAGCAATCGGCGTTAAGATAAGAAGAAACGACGACTTCATACCCAGCACGTCTGTAAGATACTGTGCAAGGAATGAGTAGAACATACCGTAGCTTAAGTCAAGACCTATAGCGCCTATGCCGTAACCGAGTTTACTTTTGATATACTTTAAAGCTTTCATATTATATCCTCTCGTTAATACAATAAAAATTTATTATTTCATTTGCATTTGCAATTCTGAAACCGTTTTCTGAATTTACGCCGCAAACACTTATATAAGCATCCTTATGCTTCCACACCTCAAAATTCGAGCCGTAACAGCTGAAATGTCTTGAATTTAAAAACTGTGAAAAGTCATAGCTTGAAAGTCCACCCGAAATTCCGGTTCCGTTTTTTTTGAGTATACTTTCTTTAAGTGTCCAAAGCTTTATGAAATTTTCATCCTTATTATCGCTATTTGAAAGAGCTTTTGCTTCTTCTTCACAAAAAAAGCGTTTAGCAACTCCTTCTTTATATTTTATTATCATTTGTATATCGCAACCAACAGGCGATTCAGAAACACAGCACATAACGTATTTCCCGCTATGGCTGATATTAAAATATGCTTTATTGTTTTGAATATATGGCTTTTTATCCTTTTCAAAAACAGCCGTATAATCTTCAACACCATATTCGCATTTGAGTGCAAAATCAAGCAAAATTTTAGCGCACAAGGATTCTTTTCTTTGCGAAGGTGCTTGCACAACAAATCTTTCGCTTATTTGCGAATAAATGTTACGGGCAATATCTTCACTGAATTCATCAATGTTTTCAATAAGAAAAATCATTTATCTTAAGGAGTTGGTGCTTTGTATGGATTTTCCGGGAAAAGAGCCCAACAAACAATATAAAACCACACGCCCATACCAAGGAAAAGAAATGCAATTGCAAATAAAAGTCTTATCAAGGTTGCATCACAGCCAAAGTAATCAGCTATACCTGAACAAACACCCGCCAACTTTTTATCTACACCCTTTGTAAGCTTTTTACCTGTGTTCTGTACCGTTTGGTAATAGTTAGCAGGGGCAGCAGGAAGAACAAAGCCGAGTACGAAATAAACAATAATAACAGGCAAGAAAGCTGTTACACCTGCAAAGCAAAGTAAAGCTACTCTTATAATTACAGGATCAATGTTAAGGTAGTCTGCAACACCGGCACAAATGCCGAGAATTTTTTTATCCGGACTTAAATACATCTTTTTCATTTTTATATCTCCTTTATTTAATATTATTTTGCTTTTTAGTAGCAATAACCGTGTTTTTCATAAGCACAGCTATAGTCATAGGTCCACAGCCTCCGGGTACGGGAGTTATGTAGCTCGCTTTTTCTTTGACAGCTTCAAAATCTACATCACCACAAAGCTTACCGTTGGCATCCCTGTTGATTCCGACATCAATTACAACTGCCCCCTCCTTTACCATATCCGCAGTAACAAATCTTTCTTTACCTATTGCAACAACTAAAACATCAGCCGAAGAAGCAATACTCTTCAAGTCTTTAGTTCTTGAATGGCAAACGGTTACAGTGGCATTTCTTTGCAGTAAAAGTGCAAGCATAGGCTTTCCTACAATATTGCTCCTACCGATAACAACACAGTTTTTACCCTCTAAATCAATATTGTAGTAGTCCAAAAGCTCGATAACTCCTTTTGGAGTGCATGAAGCTATGTCGTACTTGCCGAGCCATAGCTTTCCTACATTAACAGCAGAAAAACCGTCTACATCCTTTTCGGGACTGATTGCATCAATAACCTTATCCTCGTTTATGTGTTTCGGTAAGGGTAATTGACACAAAATTCCGTTTACACTACTATCATCATTGAGCTTTTCAATAAGAACCAAAAGCTCTTCTTCACTTGTGTTTTCGTCTAAAGCAAACTCTATAGACTTAATTCCAACAGCTTCGCAAGCTTTTTTCTTGTTGTTTACATACACTCTTGAGGCACTGTCATTGCCTACGATGATAACTGCAAGACAAGCTTCAATGCCTTGCTCGTTTAATTTTTCGACTTGAGACTTAGCTTGATTTTTAATAAAAGCTGAAACCTCTTTACCGTCAATGATTTTGTACATCGCTATCCCCTTTCTTAATGTTCTTTATTTTTAACACTGTTAAAACCTTTTCTTTGTGTCTTGCTCGTCTTGCTCTGGCTTTTTGTCTTCTTGCAGTTCTTTTTTCGTATGCAGCACGTTCCTTTTCGTTCATCGGCGGCAAGAAATCAACACCCTCTATCGGCTGAGGATTTTTCTTATACTTAATAAGCTTTATTATAAGAAGTGTCAAGCATATAGCAACGAGAACAAAGGAAATAAGCTGTGATACTCTTATTGAAGTATTTCCTATAAACAAACTGTCCGTTCTCATTCCCTCAACAACCATTCTTTCAAGGCCGTACCATACGCCGTAGGTCAAAAAGAGTTGTCCGCTGAAATGACGGTGCTTTTTAAGTATTATGTAAAGCACAAAGAAGCCGAGAATACACCAAACCGACTCATAGAAAAAGGTTGGATGAACATATAAATCATTCTCAATTATATACTGCTCAATATTTTCAATACCTTCAAGGCCGAACGAAGCGGGATTTCTTTCAATGTAGTCGATAACCTTATCACTCATCATGCCCCAATTTTTATATGTAATCGTACCGAAGGCTTCTTGGTTAGCATAGTTGCCCCATCTGCCGATTCCTTGACCTATCAAAAGACTCATACCGACCATATCGAGCAAGTTATAGAAATTCAACTTTTCTATCTTGCATACTAACCAACCCGTTAAAATGCCGCCTATAATACCACCGTATATTGCAAGACCACCCTCCCATATTTTGGGAATTTCGGAAAGGTGAACACTGTAATAATCCCACTTAAATGCTACATAATAAAGTCTTGCTCCGACAATTGCGCCTACTGTGCCGAACATAAGAACATCAATCATTTTATCAAGATTAATTTCCCATACGTAAGCAATTCTGCCGCCGAATAAAACTGCAAGCAGGAAGCCGAACGCTATGATAGCACCGTACCAATTAACTGTAGTAAATCCTAAATCAAGCTTTGAGGATACAGCAAATTCTTCTGCAATACCTGCAAATTTTACCATAACACTATCCATTACGATACCTCCGTTTAATTTATCAACTGCGCTATTGCTATCATAACAGGCATTGTAAGTATTGACATAAAGCTTACAAGTGCAACTGTTTTTGACGCAAGAGCAGCATCTCTGCCGTATTTTGAAGCAAACATAAATGTATTATTAGCTGACGGTACACTTGCAGTTATAATACTCGCAGCAAGAAGTGTACCTTTTATACCGAAAAGATAATATACGCCCATACAAATCAAAGGCAAAATTATAAGCTTAAGCAACGCCACCTCATATATTTTCTTATCGGTAAACATTGATTTTAAATCCGTATTTGCAAGATAAGTGCCGAAAATAAGCATCGCAACAGGGCTGTTAAGTGCAGCAAGCATTTCAATAGGTTCGCTTAAAATATAAGGCACTTTAATATTGAGAAGGAAAATCGGAAGGCCTATTATAACCGAAATTACACCGGGATTGACAATAAGCTTTTTTAAGTTCATCTTTTCCTTTTCCTTGCTCATTAAAGCAGCTCCATGTGTAAAATTGATTATATTGTAAACCACAACGCCATTAGCACAATAGAAAACGCCCTCATCACCCAAAATAGCCTGCGCCAACGGCAAAGCCATAAAGCCGACATTTCCGTATATAGATGCAAATTTATATACGGGCGAATCTTCATTTGCATTTTTTCTAAAAAACGGAATATTCAAAACAATACCTATAATGTGAGTAGCTGTTGCTATTGCAAACGAAACAAAAAACTTTCTCACGGTATCTTCGTTCATTTCGATTTTTATGAAAGAATTTATAAGTGTGCAAGGTACAATTATATGCAAGAGCAAATCAATAGTTTTTCTTGCTGTTTGCTCTGTAAAAATCTTAGCCTTATCACAAGCGAAGCCTGCAGCAACCATTACATAAAGCACACCAACATTTGTCGCTGCTGACAACAAATTTTCAATAAACAAATTCTATTTCCCCCAAATCAAAGCAACTCGTTTTCCAACAACTTTGAATTTATAACGCTAACGCAAAGTGCAAATGCAAAAATTGCAAAAACAAAATCGGCTGCACAGAACGGGAAAGCATCGTTTATATAAATACCGTCCTGAACATACGTTAAAATAAATCTCGGTACATTAATAATGAGTGAAACCATAGCAGCAGGCATACCGAAGCCTGTTATTCTCCAGCGTGTATCCTCGCTGTAAACTCCCGAAGCAACTTGTGCCACAGACATAAAGAACATAATCATCAAAACGATTAAAACAAGTTCAAGGAATAAATCTGAAACATTTACATAACTGATTTCATTCATAAATCTTGCAACAATCTTACATCCTGCCCATATAACCGGTGCTACTGCAAGGATTTTATGCTTCGATGCATTGTTTTTTCCTTTATTATAGTCAATAGCAAAAATAATTATATAAATTGCGGAAAAAAACGCAAAAATGCTCTGCAAAGCTGACGGCAAAGAACCTGAACTCATAAGATTTCTAAATATACCCATGGTTGGATTATCTAACGTTTCGGGAATTTTTTTAACAAACAAAACAAACTGAGACAAGCTGTCATATATCAAAGCCATTGCAAACACTGCAGATGAAATAAACACGTACTTATTTTTTTGCGATGACAGATAAACAAGTTTAGATCTTTTACTTAAGAAAGATACCACCACAAAATATAAAAGTGCAACAAGAACTATAGCATACAACAAATAGGTCA
Source organism: uncultured Faecalibacterium sp. (assembly GCA_964575375.1). Lineage (GTDB taxonomy): Bacteria > Bacillota > Clostridia > Oscillospirales > Acutalibacteraceae > UBA6857. The sequence continues at coordinate 79 of CAZNQI010000109.1, read as the reverse complement.
AAGCTGTTCCGCCCGTATAAAAGCCTGTTTCACTGTCTATATACTTCAGCATTTGTATCGTCCTTATTATTATTCCAAC
>CAZNQI010000108.1:0-5905 GCA_964575375.1 uncultured Faecalibacterium sp. | reverse complement strand
ATAGCAACTCTTTGCACCTGTCCGCCCGACATTTGGTTTGGCTTTTTATCAATAAAAGCGCCAAGTCCAACCTGCTCAAGTGCCTTTATGGCTCTTTCTTTTCTTTCCTTTTTTGAAACGCCCGACAATGTAAGAGCAAGCTCAACATTGGCAAGAACGCTTTGGTGCGGAATAAGGTTATAGCTTTGGAAGATAAAGCCTATTGAATGGTTTCTGTATGTGTCCCAATCCTCATCGGTAAAAGCTGTTGTTGATTTACCGTTGATTAAAAGATCACCGCTTGTATATCTGTCAAGACCACCGATGAGATTAAGCAAGGTTGTCTTACCGCATCCCGAGGGACCTAAAATCGAAACAAATTCGTTTTCTCTGAAATTTATGCTAACATTGTTGAGCGCTCTTACAGAGCTGTCGCCTGCTGCATAATCTTTCTTTATATCCTTTAATATAAGCACGCCTTATACCTCCTGTGAAATTGTTTGGGTTTCGTTCATTTTCATTTCTTTTCTCTTTTCAAGGAAAGCTTTTATCTTATCTTTTTTCTTAATATAGATAACTTCAGCAAAAGCCAATAAAACAAAAGGTGTAAGCCAAACAATATAATTTGATGCTGTAGCTTTTGGTTTGAATATAATCGTAGGTAAGTATTCCTCTTCAATCTTTTCTTCCTTTACAACTCTTTCTCTGAAGAAAAGCTTGTAAAGCCATTCTACCGTTTCATCAACACTCATCGCTGCAATATCTGCACTAAGACTGCCTGAAAGATTGGAAAGCATTGCTCCGCCCTCAACATTTTGTGTCATTTCGCCCATAAGTGAAGTGAGCATATCCTCATTGCCCGGTGCCTTAACGATTTCAACAAGAATTCTCATAAGGGTTACCATAACTGCAGGCTTATTAGCTTGAACATAAGATATTGCAGTATCACTGCCCTTATATGTTCGCTTGCTGTTCACGGTAACAAGCTCACCCATATTAGAAAACTGCATAAGGTCAATTGTCGGAATATTAATGCCAAGATCCGCTGAGGCTATCAGTTCGTTAGCTATTTCCTGAATATTGATATTTTGAAGCTGCGACATATCAATAACATCGTTCATATCCAGCCTTGAAATCATTTCAGTAACAGGATATATAAGGTTGTTTATACAAATTGACACACCGCCATCCCCAATAAAGTACATAAGGTTAGGTAAGATTTCAAGTATTGTATAAACCGGTCTGTCAAGTACTCTTTCAACAAGCGAGCAAACAGCTTCAAGTATCACCTTTGTACCCTCGCCTTTTTGAACGCTTTGCTTGTATTCATTGTAGGTTTTTATTGAATTTGTACTGCAGCCGATAGCCTCAAGCACGGGAATAACAGCAGTGTTATATCCATCGCTGCCATAAAAGTCAATACTGCCGAGTAAGGTTATCTTATCCTCTGCCAAAAGCATATTAAGGACACCCTCTAAGGGTCTTAATGCAGCACAAAGTGCATCTATGAAGCCATCCTTGCTGCCGTTTTCAAAGCCCCAGCTCAAGCTTTCTTTATCAATATTTGAAAAGCTGCTGCTTTTTGAAAGTATATTTTTCGCAATGCTGTATTTACTCTCGTTAAGTAAACTTGCAACTGCAGACGGCGATACGTCAATACCGATAAGCGGTAAAAGCTCTTTAATATCTTCGTTTTCAAATGCAGAATAAAGTCCGACAACCAATTCGCTGACAACGGCATTTGAATAGATTTCACCTTGGAATGCTTCGCGCACGGTTTTGTACTCTGCGCCCTCAGCAATAACCTCATTTAATAAATCGTCAATTCCGTCAACAACTCTTTGATACTTTTCTTCTGCGAGATTTGCCGTATACTGAACCTCAGCAGGAGTAATAACGCTAAATGTCCACAAATGATCATTTCTCACACCGGAGGTTGAGTTAAGAATTTCAAAAAATGTCTTTATAAGCTCATCTGTCGGTTTATCTAAAAGCTTTGTTAACACCTCATTGAGGTCAATCTCACCTTGCTCTCCCGTTATCATCGAGGAAAGTGTGCTTTTATTAAGCTTCGCTGTGTCAACAAGCCAAGAAAGCAGCCACATAAATACATCTGCTCTGTCTGCAACAACCGTATCTCCCTCAACAGTACCCATAGAAGCTACTTGCTGCAAATCAATTTCTGCAACATTATAGCCCATCGAGCTGATTGTGTCGTTAAAGTTAAGGGTGAAGGATTGTGTATAGCTTTCGCTGTCTGAAATAAACGAAAGCAAGGTACCTGCTGTCATTAAGGTTGAAATGTTAAAAATCTGTATTCTGAGTGGTTCAGTCAGCGTTGCTACGGCACTGTCAAAGCCGCCGTTTGTAAAGTAGTAAGCAATAGACGGTAAAACACTGCTGAGCTTTTCACAAGGGGCGTCGAGCACACCTTCTAAAAATGTCAACACATCGTCAACTATATGCTCTATCATTGTGTTTTTTATGCTTTCGGCATCGCTGTAAAAAACACTGCTGTCCGTTATAGCTTCACAGCCGAGAGCTTTAAGAGTAGGAATAATTGCAGTTTCGTAGCCGTTTGAACCTTTTATGCTGAGAAGCGGACCAATACTCATAGTTCCCGAGCAAAGTACGGTATAAAGCAGTTCGTTAAACGGAGCGAATATGTTACCTGCCGCAATAACAAACCCTCTTTTGTCGGAAACTCCCCAATCTGCTGTGTCAAGATTAACATCCGACCACGAGGAATACTGCGACAGCTTTGAGGAAACATCAGAATAATTGCTCAATGCTTTTGCAACAGCAGAGGTTGAAATATCAACACCCATTGACGAAAAGCTTGTTTCGTATTCCAAAAGCATTTGATATATACCGACAGTTAAAGAGGATAGTGTTTTACTGCAATAAATTTCAGGTGAAACAATATCCTTCAATGTCTTATTTTGTGTATTCATCAAAAGAGAATAAATAACGTTATCTGTTTTGCTTATCGTGCTTTCAGCTGTCTGCTTTGTAACACCATCAGGATAGGTTACCGCTGCTCGAGACATTGGAGCCACACTCATGGCAACAATAAAACAGCAAAGCAATGCACAGCAGAGTTTTATACTCTTTTTATTCATAAAACCTGTCACCTCATCACTCATTGTTCATCGTCTTTCATAGCATCTGCTATAACGGAAAGTTTCTTAATGATTCTCAGAAACTCTTGCACATCGTCTTGTCCGAGCCGTTCAATTATTGTCATCGCATTTCTGAGTATTTGTTGCTTTAAAAATTCTAAATGTTCTTTACCCTCGCTTGTCAGTGAAATAACCCTGCTTCTCCTGTCGCCTTTGTTTTTCATTCTTTTAACATAGCCTTTATGTTCAAGAGATTTTGTTATCGCAGAAAGTCTTGCCGCTGTAAATTCAAGGTTTTCAATAAGCTTTCCGGGTGTACTTGTACCACCGAACTCATTTAAAGCTAAAAGTATAAGATTTTCACCTTTAATCGAAAGATTAAGTGTCTTCGTCAGCTTTTCAATATCGACAGAATCGAATGTTTTTATAATCTCATCTATCATTTTTTCTGTATCCATAACAGCCTCCGTATCGGACCCAATCAATTTATTTAATACTATTAAGTAAATATATCATACCACGGCTTTTAAGTCAAGATTAATTCGATAATAAACATTCAAAAAGACATATTAACTACTTTTTAATATTTAAAATGTTTTAATTTTGTTAAATGTTTTTTAATCACAGACAATTGTAGTCTATATTCCTTAAATAAACTTAATATATTAATATTTATTCCAAAAAAATGCAGTTATTTTTTATCAAAACTGTATTGACAAAAGCATAAATACATAGTATAATCCTAAAAGTATGTTAGCAAGCTAACAATTAGCAAGCTAACAATATATTTCATTGAGGAGGCTTTATGCAAAAACGAAGAATAAGCTTTGAAATTCACCGTTCATCTCGTCTCGTTAAAAGATATATGGACAATGACGCTTCAAAAAGCTATGTTGAAAAGATGACAGGTACTCACGGCTGGGCAATCGGCTTTTTTCACAATAATCGACACAGAGATATTTTCCAAAAAGATTTTGAGCAGGAATTTAATATTCGTCGCTCAACTGCAAGCAACATACTGTCTTTAATGGAAAAAAACGGTCTTATTAAAAGAGTTAGTGTTCCGTACGATGCGAGACTCAAAAAAATTGAGCTTACCGAAAAAGCACTGCAAATACAAAGTGTTGTAGACGACGCTTTTAACAGCCTTGAGCTTCTTATGCGAAAAAATATCAGCGAAGAAGAACTTGATGTTTTCTTTGCTGTTTTAGATAAAATTAACAGTAATTTAGAAGGGACTGATATTGACAATGATTAAACGACTTTCAAAATGTATCAGAGAATACAAGCTGCCTTCCATACTCACACCTTTGCTTGTTGCAATGGAGGTTGTTATGGAAGTTCTCATTCCTATGCTTATGGGTAAGCTTATTGATAACGGTATAAATAACTCTAATGTATCTTATGTTGTTAAAATCGGAGCATTGCTTACGGTGCTTTGTATGCTCAGCTTGTTTTTCGGTGTTGCAGGTGGTGCTACAGCCGCCAAGGCTTCAGCCGGCTTTGCAAAAAATCTTCGCCACGATATGTTCCATAACATTCAAAACTTTTCTTTTTCAAATATCGATAAGTTTTCAACCTCAAGCCTTGTAACAAGACTTACTACAGATGTTACAAATCTGCAAAACTCCTACCAAATGATTATAAGAATTGCAGTTCGTTCACCGTCCATGCTTCTTTTTTCACTCGGTATGGCTCTTTCAATCAACGCTAAAATATCAATGGTCTTTGTTTGTACCATTCCGTTTCTTGCACTCGCCTTGGGCTTCATCGTTTCAAAGGCTCACCCGATTTTCAAAAGAGTTTTTAAAACTTACGATAAGCTCAACAACGTTGTTAACGAAAATTTACACGGCATAAGAGTTGTTAAGGCGTTCGTGCGTGAGGATGAAGAGGATAAAAAGTTTAAATCTGTTTCCGGAACTATCTATAACGATACCAAAAAAGCAGAGGCCATTCTCGCTTTCAATTCCCCCATTATGCAGTTCAGCACTTATCTTTGTATGATTCTCATTGCTTGGTTCGGTGCAAATCTTATTGTAAGCACAAACGAAACAGCTATGTCAACGGGCGATCTTTTCTCACTTCTTACCTACACAATGCAAATTCTTATGAACCTTATGATGCTTTCCATGATTTTCGTTATGCTTACAATGTCAAGAGCATCGGGCGAAAGAATCTGCGAGGTGTTAAACGAAAAAAGTAACCTCACAAGCCCGACAAATGCCGTTTTAAAGGTTAAGGACGGCAGTATCTCTTTTAAAAATGTTTCTTTCAGTTATGCAGGCGAAGACAGCTCACTCTGCCTTAAAGATGTTAATTTGGAAATAAAATCCGGCGAAACAGTAGGTATTATAGGCTCCACAGGTTCATCCAAAACAACTTTTGTTCAACTTATACCTCGCCTTTACGATGTTACGCAAGGTATTCTTGAGGTTGGTGGCATTGATGTTAAAAAATATGACCTTGATACACTCAGACACGAGGTTGCTATGGTGCTTCAAAAGAACGTTCTTTTTTCCGGTACCATTAAAGACAATCTTCGCTGGGGTAAAGAGGATGCCACAGACGAGGAAATGATTGAGGCTTGCACCCTCTCGCAGGCACATCCTTTCATCAGCGAAATGCCTGACGGATACGACACCTACATAGAACAGGGCGGAAGTAATGTATCAGGTGGTCAAAAGCAAAGGATTTGTATTGCACGTTCACTTCTTCAAAAGCCTAAAATTCTGATTCTTGACGATTCAACCAGTGCCGTTGATACCAAAACCGATGCGATGATACGAAAGGCTTTCAGCGAG